>JANYKY010000344.1 GCA_025357975.1 Gemmatimonadaceae bacterium | reverse complement strand
CTGCGCCGGAATGTATGGGCTGCCTTTCGCATCTTCGACGTAAAACACATCGTAACTTTTTCGCGATGCTTCACGCAGGGACGGCATCCGCGGGGCCAGAACATCGGCGATATCGAGGCCCATCTGCCGAATGAGCTGTGCAATCATTGGCGCGCCTTCGACGATCTGGGCACTGGGCAGCGGTATCGCCTGATGCCCTTCAGACTGCCTTCGGTCGCACCACTTCGCTTCCTGTCCCACAGTTGCAAGGAGCGTGAGGCACTTCATCTGGTCGGACACAGTGACTCCACGCAGCTGACGGCGCGCGAACGACTGAAGGCGTGGCTCCAGATCTTGAAACGCATAAGTCTTGTAGAATCGAATGAGCGCGCACGATGTAGCCGCGCTGTCTCGGGTTTCGCATTCAGCGTACAGATAATCCACGATGCACTGCGACGCTTCCTCGACTGACTTCGCGCCATGGGCGGCCTGCCGCACACCGCGGCCGCACTTGAGCATATCGACAAGCCCAAAATTCGAAAGATCGAAGCTCATGTTTCGCGGGCGTGCAGGTTAAATAGGCGTCGCGCAGGGTGCGTTATATCCAGGTGGTCACGTCCAGCTAAGAACGATTTTTCCAAACGTCGAATTGCCTTCCATCAAATCGTGGGCCTTTCTGATGTCGCCGAAAGAAATCACCGAGTCCACTACAGGCCGTAGTGACTCATCCGAGAACCTTGGCATGATCCGGTCCGCGAACTCACGTGCCAGCGCGATCTTCTCTTCGATTGGCCGGGCACGAAGCACCGTACCGATGAGCTTGATGCGCTTTCTCATGATCGACCCAAGATCCATTGGCGTCTGTGCTCCGCCTGTCAGTCCCACGACCACGATTCGTCCCCGCAAGGCAACGACACGCAAGTTGCCCGCAACGTAAGGCCCGCTGATGAGATCGAGAATTCCGTGAATCCCTTTCGGCGTAAATCCCTCAACCTGCAAGGGCCAGTCACCAGAGGATGCATCGATACCATGTTGAAGCCCGATCTCTGCAGCCCGCGCCAGTTTATCCGGCGAGCGGGATGTGCCGATGACGTTCAGGCCGGCGATGAGCCCTAACTGGAGGCCGGCTGTTCCGACGCCGCTTCCGACCGCGTGAATGAGGACGCTCTCTCCAACTTTCATCTCCAGCTGATTGAACAGCGCATCGTAGGCAGTGAGAAACGCTTCGGGAATTGCTGCCGCTTCATTGAATGAGAGATTCGCGGGAACTGGAATCGCTTCCCGCTCGTGAACGCAAACGAACTCCGCATGCCCGCCACCGCCGACGATCCCCATAACGCGATCACCGACATTCCATAAAGAAGTCGCCTCACCGAGCGCATCGACTTCGCCGGCATACTCGAGGCCTGGAATGTCAACCGGATATCCCGCAGGCGCCGGGTAGTTGCCACGACGTTGCGATAGATCGGCGCGATTCATTGCCGATGCGCGTACGCGGACGCGGATTGAAGAGCGGCTGGGGATTGGGGTCTCGCGCTCCTGAAGCTCGAGGACCTCTGGACCGCCGGGAGTGGTAATTACGATCGCGCGCATTGGATGGTCTGGTTGGTCGGATGCAATCGGGATAGGAGGTAGCGGCTGATCGCCGCTACTCCCCTCCCACACCACCGGACATGCGGGTCAGCATCCGGCGGTTCATAGAGTTGAGGTTTGTGTTGCGAGCCGAGGCACTCCGAGCGATTCGAAGTATGCTCCCGGCAGAGCTGTATTCGTTCCGCCAAGAGCCGCCGCCCACCACCAGCGTCGTGCGAAGCCACTTCCTTTCTGAACAAGCCATTCAGGAAGTCCGAGCGAGCGTAATGCACGCGCTGCGGTCCGGCCTCGTTCCACTGTTTGAGTTGCAGCGCTCTCAGCCGGCGATGTATCCACCCGTCCAGCGTGGAGAATATCCCGTGAGTATCGGCGAGCTTGAAATATTCTTTCCAGCCACGCACATACCTTCCGAGTGCCGAGCACACCTGTGTCATGCTCCGCCCGCCGTTGCGAGATGTAAATCCCCGCACGTTCCGCTTCATCTCTTCAAGAGCTTCTGGCGCGACATGCAGCTTTGTCACTCCTCTCTGAGCCCAAAAGCCATAACCCAGAAATTTGCGACTTGTCGCACGTGCCACCGCACTCTTCTCCTCGTTGATTCGGAGCCTGAGCTTCCCGTACATCTGCTTCAACACGCTCAGCACCCGATCACCTGCACGTCTCGACCGCACGTACACGTTGCAATCATCGGCGTAGCGCACAAAACAGTGTCCGCGTCGCTCCAACTCCTTGTCAACTTCGTCGAGAAGCACGTTCGCCAGAAGCGGCGAGAGAGGCCCGCCCTGCGGCGTCCCCTCATGCCGCTCCACCACTACTCCGTCAGCCATTATTCCGGCCCTCAGATAACGGTGAATTACTCCGAGCATCCGCCGGTCCTCGATCCTGCGGTCCTCGATCCTGTTCTGCAGCTTCCCCATCACCACATCGTGGTTTACGCGGTCAAAGAATTTCTCCAGGTCCATCTGCTGACTTCTCGCTCCGCCTCGTTTTGATAACTCTGCGTCGCCCTTTCAGACATAAAGCGAGATCTCCCCAGGTAATGACACTGACCGTCCCTGCACGAGCGCCGGATTTACGCAGCCTGACTCTTGATCGCGAGAGC
>JANYKY010000338.1 GCA_025357975.1 Gemmatimonadaceae bacterium | reverse complement strand
GCCGAGCCGGAAGATGCTTGTAGCGCTCCGTCAGCAACTGCTGGCGATCCGGCGCGGTGTACTCGTGACCTTTCACATAGACGTGCTCAGCGACGGTCGAGAACTCGAACGGATCTCCGCTCCAGATCACAACATTTCCATCGCGGCCTGGCTGCAGTGAACCAATACGGTCCGCGACACCAAAGACCTCGGCGGGTGTGAGAGTTACCGACCGAAGCGCGTCATTCCACGACATTCCGTACGACACCGCGTTGCCTGCCTCCTGCTTGATGTTGCGGACGTTGAAAGTTTCCTCGTCTCCATCGCCTGCATTTCCAACGACGATCACCTGAACGCCGGCTTTCCGCAGCAGCCCTGCATTCTCCTGGACCTGCGAGAGCTGGCTGAAGGAGCTCGGAATGTTATTCATCGCGCCTGTGAGAACAGGCACGTGCGCGGCCGCGAGCTTATCAGCGACGAGCCACGCCTCAGCACCGCCGCCAATCATGATTTTCAATCCGTTTTCTTTCGCGATGTGCAGAGCAGCGTCGATATCGGTCGCCTTATCAGCGACGATAAGAAGTGGCAAGCGTCCTTCAACCACCGGAATCATCGCTTCGAGATCGAGCCGGGTAGCGATGTAATCACGTGTCTGGTTCCTTTCGTACGCCGCGCGATTCCGCATGAAGGCGCGCGTATCGTCGATCAGCTCGCGGAGCCTGACCAGCAGCTCGCCGCGCGCGCCGACACCTGCATCCTGCGAATTCTGGATCTGTGCTACCATCGCAATCGAAGTCTTGAGCACCATGTCGCTCGGCATTCCATCCACGAGCGTGATCACCGCCGCCTGGCCGGAAACCAGCTGGTCGCCGGTGGGCAATACGACCGCACTGGTGACGCCGTCCCTTCGTGCAGGAGCGATCAAAACCGACTGCGTGTTCAAGCCCTCCCAGACCGTAAAGGCGGCAGCAATATTGTCTTTCCCTCTCGCCGCGTCGTCGCGCGTCTGGCGAACCTGGCCGACCTCGACCAGCCCAAGCTGCGTCGAGGAATTAATGAGTCCAGGTGTTACCCATTTCCCGGTGGCGTCGATTTGTTGCGCCCCGGCAGGGATGGTGACGTTGCTTCCAACGCCGACAATTTTTCCGTCACGAATCAGGACCGTACCATTCTCGATCGGAGGGCCGCTCACCGGATAGACTTTCCCTCCCGTGATTGCGATCGTCTGCGCGGATGCCGCGCTAGATGCGATGCCAATCGCAGATACGAGCGCCGCGCACAATTTCATGTAGTTGCTGATCATCGGAACATCCCCGGTGTTTTGACAAATCCCAACTCGAAGTCTGTCCGCCATTGTTCACGCTGATCGAGCCTGTCGAAATACATAGCGCCATCGATCCAGACTTTTTCGGGTTTGGAATAGACGCTGAAGGGATCGCCCGTCCACAGAATGAGGTCGGCGTCCTTGCCTGGCTCCAGCGATCCGATCTTATCATCGAGACCGAGCTGCCACGCGGGATTGATCGTGAGCCACTTGATGGCCATGTCTTCCGTGATCGGGATGCCCGCGGCGATGCCCGCAGCCATCGCCTTAGCAGCCTCCTGGTTCAGCCGCTGCGATCCAGACGGATCGTCAGAGTGCACTGCGACACGCACGCCCGCATTCGACGTCAACCCGATGTTCGCCTTGATCCCGTCCAGCGCCTCCATCTTGAACTGTCCCCAGTCTGCCCAGAGGGACGCGCCGATTCCTTCTTTCGCGAGCAAGTCCGCGACTTTGTATGCCTCAACGCCATGATGGAACGCCCGAATCTTGTAGCCGAATTCGTGGGAGATGTCGATCATCTGCGCCATCTCGTCCGCGCGATAGCAATGATTGTGGACGAGGATATTTCCGCGCAGGACTTCGGCTAGAGTTTCCATGCCCAGGTCGCGGCTTGGTGGATCACCCTTATGATCCCTGTTCCACTTGTCCCACTTTCGGCGATACGCTTCGGCCTGTATCCAGGCTGTGCGATATCCTGCGACGTTTCCCATTCGTGTCGAAGGTCCGCGATTCTGGTACACTCGCTTTGGGTTCTCGCCGCATGCCATCTTGAGACCATACTTGGCTCCTGGGAACTTCATTCCCTGGACCGTCCGGGCCGGCACAACCTTCAGTACGACACTTCTCCCGCCGATCAGATTTGCGGAGCCGGGAAGCACCTGCAATGTCGTTACTCCACCCGCCAGGTTCCGCGGGAACTGCGGATCCTGTGGCCACACCGAATGCTCGGCCCAGACGTTCGCTGTGACAGGATTGGTCGCTTCGTTTCCGTCGCTCAGCGCTTCGCCCCCGGGCGCCGCATAGACGCCGAGGTGGGAGTGGGTGTCTACGATGCCCGGAGTGACATACTTGCCCCCTCCGTCGATGACGGTTGCTCCAGCCGGAGTTTCGACCGTGGCGCCCAGCGCTACAATCTTTCCGTTGGCGACAGAGATTGCTCCATTCCGAATCATCGGCCCGGCAGCCGTCATGATGTTGACATTGCGGATCACAAGCGGAGCCGACGCAATGCGCACGTAGGTGCTCGGGAATGGATCAGCGTAAGGGAGAGATAAGCCGCCAGGTCCGGCCTGTGCCGCGCTGGTGTCCTTCGCGGTCACGGGTGACGGTGGCTGGCCTGGCTTTGACGGTCCGCAGGCGACTACACCTGCAAGCACGACAATGCTAACGAGATAACTTTTCATCGGGTTGAAGCTCCGCCTGAGTTTCCGCGCAGCGCAGGCTGCGCTCGAGAGCGGGAAAACATAGCAGGCCTCCGATGTTACGGCACGGTTGTACGTGTAAGGGTTTTATGAATATCCGGGCGCTCTGCCGCCCACCGCGCGTAAGCGTCAACATGATCAGTACATATGGCATCGACATTCAGTGCCTCGAGCCGCTCCCATTGAGCTTCGGTATTCGCTGTCCACGCGACAACGCGGCCGCTGCATGCGTGAACACCTGAAACCAGCGCGGCGTCGATGAAGTCCACTTGTTGCCAGAGATCGCTGGCACCTGCAAGGCGCATTGCAGCGCAACTGTCCACCAGATATGACACCTGCAGGATACCCGTTCTGACACTCGGTAAAAGTCCAGCAAGCCGGCGTACGATCCGATGATCGAATGAGTGAACCGCAAGCTCGTCGATTCTGCCGATGTGACGCTTCAGGCAGCGCGCAGTGGCCTCCTCGATCTGGGCAGCTTTCACTTCAATGAAGATCCCTGCCCGTCCGTCGACGGCCTCCACAACCTCGTCCAGGGTCGGTATTGCGACGCCTCCGGCAAGACGCATTACGGAAATTTCCGCCGAAGTGAGGTCCGCAAATGCGAGCGGTCCCGGCTCTCCGTTCTCAAGTGGTGCGGGGTTCGCATCGTGGTGCACGAACAGTATGCCGTCGGCGCTACCGTGCACGTCGAGCTCAATCGCTTCCGCGCCGGCCTCAATCGCAGCCGTAAACGCTGGAATCGAGTTTTCGGGGGCGGCGTGACGCAATCCGCGGTGAGAGATCGCCATTGGCGAAGAGTGTCTCGAATACATTCAGGTCGGCTGGTTGCGCTAATCATAAGTATTAACGCTCACGTCCGCCGAGCGTCCAACATTACGACTTGAATGACACTCGAAACCCGGGGCGGCGACGAATCCGATCAACGGCTGATCGCGAGATGGAGGGCTGGTGACTCGAGGGCGGCTTCGCTGCTCGTGAGCCGGCACGCCGACGCGCTCGCGCGATTTGCCGTCAGCTCGGGCGAGAGGGATGAAGTGGAAGAGTTGGTTCAAGACACTTTCGTCAGGGCGTTCGGATCGCTCGATGCATTCCGGGGAGAGAGTTCTTTGCGGACCTGGTTATTCACGATCGAGCGGCGTTTGATGCTCGATCGGCGACGGTCCGAACGCCGGCAGAAGGCGATGGTATCGATCGAGCCATCAGATGCGGTGACTGAGTTTGACGCACTCGATGGCTTGCTCGCTGAAGAAGCAGAAGCGCGGGTCAAAAAAGCAGTGACGAGTTTATCGCCGACACAGCATGAAGTTTTTACCCTGCGCGTTGAGCAGGGATTTTCGTACAAGGAAATCGCGGAAGTCGTCGGGACCACCGAGGGCGCCGCTCGAGTTCACTACCACAACGCAATGCGCGCGGTGAAGGAGTTTTTGAATGAATGACTGCATCGACGCGGAAGTCCGCGACGCACTGCCCGATCTGATACATGGGCGGCTGAGCGATCTGGATACCGCTACACTCACGGCTCACGTCGAGAGCTGTGCCGATTGTCGGGCTGAGATGGAGCTTCTGCGCCAGGTGCGCGCGGCGGCGCCGTTCGCGCCCCGAATCGATGTCGGCAGAATTGTTTCGGCTTTGCCGGCGCCGATGCCATCTCCGGCGGATGTGGCGCTTTCGGCTCCGCCGCGGGCCACATCGCGCCCAAACCGATCTTTTATCTGGAGAACATCCGCCATCGCAACGCTCCTCGTTGCTGGCTCACTGACCTTCGCGAACGCGCGTCGGCAGGCGCTTCCGGTTTCTGCTGCAAAGCCCACCGCGACTGTGAGCTCCGTCGCGCCGGCCGCACCGACTCCATCGGCTGTCGCTTCGCTACCCTCGGCACCGCTGGCAACGAGCGAGGTGGCAACGGCTCCGGCGAAGACTGTTGGAAATTCCGGTTCGACCGGACTATCGCTGACCGGAGGCGTTCAGGATCTGACTGACGATCAACTGCAGACTCTTCTGAAGGATCTCGACGGGGTTAAGGGTCTGCCTTCTGCTGAGCCTGAGGCGATCTCGGTGGGCGTCGATGACACCGAAGGACTGCAATGATGCGACGCTTCAATTTCCTTCACACTGCATTGTTCGCTGTTGTGTTAGCATCGGCCTCTGTGGCCGGCGGACAAACAGTTCCTGCTCCGCAGGCATCGGTCGCACAGGCCCCTGACGCTCGACGCATGGAGCTCGAACAGAGATTGCGAGAGCGCACCGGCGAGGTGGTGCGGCGCCGCCTGGCGCTCAACGACGATCAGATGATGAAGCTTCAGGCTACGAATCGGCGATTCGAAGGGCAGCGCACTGATCTTTTACTCCGGGAGAAAGAGACGCGGCAGGCTTTGCGAGCCGAGCTTGTGCTGGGCGACGCCGCGAATCAGTCCAAGGTTGGACAGCTCCTCGATCAGCAGCTTCAGCTTCAGCGACAGCGCATCGACCTGATTCAAAGTGAGCAGCGCGAGCTTGGCAATTTCCTGACGCCGGTTCAGCGCGCAAAATATTTCGGCTTGCAAAACGAGATACGAAAGCGCGCTCAGACGCTTCGCGCGGCTCAGGCTCAGAACGGTGACGCAATCGGAGGTATCAACGGTCCGGCCAGCCGACCACTGGTAGCCGCTCGACGCCAGGCCAGGCGCGTACTGAAGCAGCAATGAGGGAGCCATGAACGCTGCGTCCGACTTGTCTCTCGCCGAGTGAAAGTTTAAATACCGACACTCGCCCGGGTGGCGGAATCGGTAGACGCAAAGGACTCAAAATCCTTCGTGCTTAGGCATATACGAGTTCGAGTCTCGTCCCGGGTATCTGGATTTTGTTGCAAAATGGCCACATTTGAAGAGCCCGCTTCGGCGGGCTCTTTTTCTGTGTGCCCAGCATGGGCACTGACTTGGAGGTGAAAGTCCTTTTGGGGAGTTGATCGCAACGACCCGAGCGAACCGCAAGGTGGCGATCGCGAGAGAGCCGTTGAAAGAAGCGGGGAGCGAGACCTGTGGGGCGACGAACAGGAACCGGATATGAGGCGTGGCCGACAAGGGCGAGCGGGCAACTGACCGCGAAGCTCTCGCGATCAAGAGTCAGGCTGCGTAGATCCGGCGCTCGTGCAGGGACAGTCAGTGTTCTTACCTGGGGAGATCTCGTTTTGTGCCTGAAAGGGTGACGTCGAGGGGAAGCAGTAAACGACGGAGCGAGAAGTCAGCAGAGGTCATAGTAGTGAAGAGGCTTCGGAGCAGTTGTGCCGCCCTCGATGCGAAGGACCGAACGGAAAGAAGAGTGAATGTCGCGAACGTCGGTTGGTTGCTCCAGATGTCCGCCTCGGCGGAGCTCAGCGATGGAGGGTAGGGTGAAACCCGAGAGTACCACGCTAGTGGAGATACAATCAATTGGTGAAGAGGGAACCTCTACACTTGGGTCTGCCATTTTGGGGAACCTCAACTTTCCGAACCGCCGGATGCGGACCCGCATGTCCGGTGGTGTGGGAGGGGAGTAGCGACGATCAGTCGCTACCCCCTATCCCGATTGCGTGATGGGTCGCGAAAAGACGACGAAACTGGCCGTTGAATGAAGCATCAGCCAACGCACATTCAACGACAGGAGAA
>JANYKY010000313.1 GCA_025357975.1 Gemmatimonadaceae bacterium | reverse complement strand
CTTGAGCCTGACTCGCCACAACACTCGCTCGGGCAGTGCCGAGGCGCTCGCGTGCTGCGAAATCAATCACCGGCACCCTGGCAGTCGCCCGGAAATCGAGTGTCTGCACCGGCCCAATGATCTGACCATTTGGATCGAGCAACGGCTTCTGTCCGGGAGCTGCCGGAAAATCGAAACCGAACGTCGCCGAGTTGAGCGTCGTACCGCGCTGGAGTGCAGACGTGTAGAGCGATGGAAGCAAGTCAGCGCGACGCTCGGTTACCCGAGCCTCAGCCTCACGAGTGTGAAGATCGGCCTGGAGGGCTGGCTCGCTCTGTCTCGCCGCGAGCCGGGCTGCGTCGCCCAGTGTGAGGCTCAGCGGGCCCTGCTGCGATAACAACACGACCGGCAAAACCAGCAGGCCGAGTGGCATCAGTTGAAAAATTATATTGCGCATCAGCGGTGATTCCGTATCTGGCAGCGGTGCAGTGCGGCGGTCATGACTTCTCTCACGCTCTGGTACTCAGTCTTGAAATTTTTCAGCCGGGCGCGAATGGCGGGTGAGACTTCCAGTCCATCTATGCCGTCTTCGACGATCTCGTGGAAGCGTTGCCAGCGCGCCAGCCGTTGTTCCATCGTGCGAACGAAAAGGTCCGGCACGGATCGGTAGTAGTCCTTCCTGTCGCCCTGATGACTAACTCGCTCGATAAGGCCGCGCTGCTCGAGCAGGCGCGTATTAACGCTCGCGCTGGCCTTGCTGGCGCCGGTCGATCCAGCAATCGCATCCAGTGACATGGCCTGTTCACGGAGCAGCAGCAACGCAAAGATTCGTCCCGCGATCCGTGGAAGTCCGTCAGATTCCAGCGACAAGGCAAGCTTCTCGACAAATTCGTCGAGAGCCGCGGAACTTCTCACGTCGGGCTTTCGTGGTGCAACTGAAGCGCGCAATGCAGACATCGTATCGTTTGTTTAGTTTATACTGAACGAACAATATGCCAGATTGGCCGCTGATGCAACTGGGTCTGCGGCTTTTGCGGGCGCGCGTGGCGATACATATTGTGCGCCATGAGCCGGCCGCCGATGGTTGGCTCATGCCATCGCGCGAGTCGCATCCTCTCGGATCTTATTCCGCTGAGCGCCAGGCGCCGGCCGGTTTCACCTCGGAGCGAAAATGAGCGTGTCTATGGAAAGGGTTGTTTCGAAATTCAGGAAGCGTTATGCGGAATTCTATGGAGCTGAGGGGGGCCCGCCGTTCGCCCTCCGCGGTCCTGATGGCAAGCAGCATCTGCTCGGCAAGGGCACCCCGGTTTTCACGATTGTCGCGAAGGACGAGCGATGCGTGACATTGCTGAGCACTGTCGATGGCCTCGTACTCGCTGAATCATATATGTCCGGAGGAGTGGACATCGAAGGTGACTTCGAGGCTGTGTTGACGAATCGAAATTTCTTCGTTGACCGGCATCCATTGATCACGGCCTGGCACATGTACTGGCCCAAAGTCAGAGGCCAGGTTGAGACAGACCAGAAGCACATATCGCATCACTACGACATCGAGCCTGAGTTTTTTCTGGCGTTTCTCGACAAGCGCCATCGTTGCTATTCGCAGGGAGTCTACGATTCCGACGACGAATCCCTCGAAGACGCGATCACGCGCAAAATCGATTTTGCATTGACCTCGGTCGACGCAAAGGCCGGAGACCGGGTGCTCGACATTGGAGGCGGATGGGGCGCGTTCACGGAATTCGCCGGCAAGAAAGGCGTCAAAGTCACTTCGCTGACGATTTCGCGGGAATCGGAGAAGTTCATCAACGAGCTGATTACGCGGGAGAACCTTCCCTGCAACGTGAAGTACGAGCACCTGCATGAGCACAAGCCGGCAGAGCTGTATGATGCAATCGTGATTCTCGGCGTTACGGAGCATCTTCCTGATTACGATGCGTCTCTGGCGATCTACAAGCGACTTCTGAAGCCGGGCGGCAAGGTGTATCTCGACGCGTGCGCCAAGAGGAAGAAATACGATATTTCCAGCTTCCTGAGAAAACACATCTATCCGGGGAACGGCTCGCCGATGTGCCTGCACGACTATCTGCGTGCGGTTGCGGAGTCCCCGTTCCAGGTCGAGGTGGTGCACGACGACAGGCACAGCTACGCTCTCACTGCGAAGGCATGGGCGGAGCGTTTCGATGCAGCGAAGGATTACATCATCGAGCGCTGGGGACTCGCCCATTTCCGCAAGTTCCGGGTTTATCTCTGGGGTACGTACAACAGCCTTAAACGTGATGATGTTCAGGCGTACCGCGTCGTCTTGCAGCTGCCGGGACTTGCGGCGTAGCCAGCGGGTTTTAGTGCAGAGGGGATTTGATGCAGACAACAGTCTCAGATAATGCGCTCGTTGCACTCGCCAGCCGGGCCCGGCGAGCGTCCGACCGATCGCTCGCTGTAGCCGAGTTGTCGGGGTTCGCCGCCGCAGTGGCAGTGCTTGCTGTTGCCCCTGGATCCCCGGGCTTTGCGCTCCTACTTGTGGCAATCGGGGCGCTCGGCCTCTGGGGTATTACAGATCACATGATCGATGCCCGCCGAAAACTTCTCTTACCATTGCGGTGGGCTCTCCTCGGATTTCGTTTTTTTGTAGCAGTCGCAGGTGTCGCTGCGGCCTTGCTATCCGGTTACGCCGTAGTCGGAAGACTCATGGGAGTCGTGATATCGTAGCGCATCCGGGTTAGGCGAGTCCGTCGGAATTCCAAAGCGTGCTGCCACCCTTAGCTCCCGAAAGTATTGCAGCTCGTCATTGAACCACCCTGGTACCCGCGCTTGAACCACTCCGTTCTTTGCGCCGCTGAGCCATGCGTAAACCTGTCCACGTTTACGCTTCCAGTCTCGCGCTTTTGAATGCGATCATCCCCGACGGCCGCGGCGGCCGCCAACGCCTCGTCAATATCTCCCGGACTCAGCTCGTTACGCTGCTCTGACTTGCTTGCCCAGATCCCGGCATAGCAGTCGGCCTGAAGCTCGAGGCGAACCGAGTACTGGTTTGCCTGATCCGGATTTTGCTCCTCGGCCTGTCGTACCCGCGCATCCGTTCCAGTGAGATGCTGAATGTGGTGACCTAGCTCGTGGGCAAGCACGTAAGCCTGCGCGAAATCTCCAGCAGCGCCGTACTTGGTTTTGAGCTCGTCATAGAATCCGAGGTCGATGTAGACGCGCTGATCGACTGGGCAGTAGAATGGCCCCATTGCAGATTGGGCAGGGCCACAACCGGACTCGGTAGAGTTACGGAACAGAACCAGTCGCGCTCGCGAAAACTGTACATTCTGGTCGGCGAGAATCTTCGCCCAGGTGTTTTGTACGTCATCGAGGACAAAGGATACGAATTGGACTTCGGGCTCCTCCTGGGCCGAATCCGCTGCGGACATTGCTGAAGACGACCCTGAAGAGATCGCCGGCTGTACACCGAGATCAGAAAAGAGATTTCGACCGGTGATGAGGCTTAGCGCGAGCACTACAACGGTGCCGCCAAGCCCTAACCCGCGTCCCATGCCGCCACCTGAGCGGCGATCTTCGAGATCGCTGCTCCGCCCGCCGGGTGTCCAAAGCATTAAGTCCTCCGGAAATGTTCGTGCGTACCGTGCTGCAACATGTGCCCAAGCGCAAGAATCTCGCCTTGCCGTAGCGCCTTCGCGAGTGACAATTTGACGCTTGGGAACATCAACTCACAGACCTGCACAGCGATCTTCCATGACATCCCGGGATCCGAGAGTCGACGCATACATCGAAAAATCGGCCGACTTCGCCAAGCCGGTTCTCACTCACATCCGCGACACTGTCCACACGGCTGCGCCGGACACACAGGAGACAATCAAGTGGGGTTTTCCACACTTCATGTATGCGGGCAAAATCCTGTGCAGCATGGCCGGCTTCAAGGAGCATTGCGCGCTTCACTTCTGGAAGGGCGGTCTCGTTATCGGGGATGAAGGCGCAGTGATCAGGAACGGGATGGGCCAGTTTGGCCGGATCACGAAACTGTCTGATCTTCCATCGACAAAAACCCTGACGGTATACATCGATCAGGCGATAAAGCTCAACGAAGAACGAGCTAAAACTCCCTCGCCAGCGAAGCCCAGAAATAAGCGGCCCGAGCTGGAGACACCTGCCCCTCTGCTCGCGGCCCTCAACAAGAATCGTAAAGCGAAAGCCAACTTCGAGTCTCTCAGCCCGAGCGATCGCCGCGAATACGTCGAGTGGATCATCGAGGCGAAAACGGATACAACGCGGGACAAGCGCATCGCCACCACCGCTGAATGGCTCACGGATGGAAAGTCGCGCAACTGGAAACACGAGCGCACATGATGTCCTTCCGGCCCATCGAATGAATTGTCGGTTCGGGCGACTGACATTTGCGTCAATCGCATTCCAGCTGATCGGGGCCGCTCTCTTCGCGCAGGCGCCGACCCCAGTCAATCTCTACGTTGCCGAGATCACGTACCACAACGGATCACCCGACGTATCGAATCCAAGAAAGTTGACTGGCGACCGCGGAATCAGCAGTCAGCCGGCATTCACCCTCGATGGGAAATCAATCCTGTTCGTAAGCCGGCGGGATACCACTGGACAATCCGACGTCTATCGAATCGATCTCGCGTCGGGCGTTGAGACGCAGGTCACTCGAACGCCGGAGAACGAGAACACGCCAACTCCAACGCGCAACGGTGGGCTGATGGTGATCCGGTGGACGCCTCCGACCCTGTTCAAACAGTGGGGCCCATGGATTTACGACAATAAGGGAGTTCCATCGCACGCCGTACTACCGGCGCCCGATACGGTTGGATACTACGTCCCGATCGACGCAACGACGTACGCTATGATGCGCCCGAAGTCGCGACCGGCTGTCGCAATTTTCGATGCGAAAAAGGGCACGATGACCGACTACGACTGGCCGGTGGCTAATCTTCCGCCTCAGCTCACCCCATCGCATCACGCCGTCACCTACACCAGAATCGACAGCCTCGGCCACAACGAGATTCGTCAGCTCTATCTTCGGACGAGAGTGACGTCAGGTGTGACGCGAACGGTTCTCGGACGAACCGTACACACGTGGACGCCGAGCGGATTCATACTGATGGGAAAAGGAAATTCCATCTATGCGTTCAAGCCTGGAGCGAGTGTGTCATGGAGCCGTGTCGCGAGCTTCACGCAACCTGACTTGCAAAGCCTGGCCACCTACGTAGTCAGCCCGAAGGGCGACAAGGTAATTCTCGTTTCCCCGCTCAAGCCCGCGTTGCATCAGGCGTTGCGCGATTCTGTTCAGGGCGGCCGGTCGCTCACGGAGGTAATCGCACAATATGGCGCAGATGGAAATTCAAGCATCGCGCAGAAGTATGACGTGTCCGAGCCAGACCTTCTTTTGCTTGCCAGGGAACGTGCGCAAAAGGGCAAGCTCGACGAAAGCATTCGCGTCCTGCAACTGGCTGGACAATTTCTACCGCGCTCGTACCACATTCAAATGGAGCTCGGCGCTGAGTTGAAGGATGCTCGCCAAAATGATGAAGCACTCGTCGCCTATCGCCGCGCGAAGATGCTGAATCCGCTCGTCACAGCCGACGACAAGTCGGCGGCCGAGATTGCCGACAAGGCAATCGCTGAACTTTCCCACACTTGATCCACCCGCACCACAACCCATCCACAACGGGGAAAGCATGAAGTTACACGTCACGTCAGCGGCTCTCATCATGTTCGCGGCAGCAACGTTATCAGCGCAGGCGGCCGATCCCGATCACATCGTCAATAACGGCGGAGTTACCGTTCCTGGCTGGACTGGACGACTCGATCCAAAAGCAGCGGCGCAAGGTCGCAAGATTACAGAAGCCAGGTTCTATCCTGCCGGCTCCGGACTTCACGTGACGTCCGGCCCAGCGGCTATTTACTGGAATCCGGTCAACGCCGTTCCAGCCAACTACACTGTGCACGCGACCTTTATCCAGCAGTCAGCTGCGGCACATCCTGAGGCGTACGGCCTGATCATCGGAGGCACGAATCTTAACGCCGCGAATGAGAGCTATCTCTACTTCCTCGTTCGACAGGACGGCAAGTTTCTGATCAATCACCGAGCGAACGATTCGACTGTTCACAAGATTGTTGACTGGACAGCTAATCCCGCCGTGAAAGCGATCGACGCAGCCGGGAAGACCACAAACTTCCTCGAAGTCGTCGTAATGCCTGCGAAGCTAAGTTTTCGCGTGAATGGAACCGAAGTGCATTCGATCGATAGATCAACGGTCGACGGCGACCAGCCGCGCTCAGGAACTTCAGGAGTGGCCGGGTTGCGAGTGAATCATAATCTCGACGTGCACATCGCCGGGTTTGGAATTACACCGAAATAGCTGAACGGTCGGCTACTAGCGCAGGCGGGGATTTGTGATGCGCGGGGCTTTCTCACACACCGGCCACGTTGTGGGAAAACCCCCTCTCCTCCCCGCGGCCGGTCCGGGAGCCTGAGCGCTCCGTGCCGCCGCCGCTGCGGCCGCGGCGGCGGCCAGATCGACACGCTCTCGCGTTATGAAAGTTGGATCTTCCGACGCCGCATACGCGAGGACTGCTGTAATTATTGCGTTCGACTTTAAATCGTCGAAAACGATTTTATCATAAGTGTCGCGGTTGGTATGCCAGGTGTAATTGCCATAATCCCAGTTGAGCGCACCAAGGCCGAAGGCCGGAACACCGTAACACGCGAATGCGAAATCGTCGCTCCCGCCGCCGGCGGGAAGCCCCGGTCCGCGATATGTAACCTGTGAGTCGAGCTGCGCCGGAAGAAGCTGAAGCCACCGCGTCATGTGATCGGCCGCATTGGGCAAGCCCGCACCACTGACGCTGGTCACCCGGCCTGTGCCGTTGTCCTGATTGAACAGTGCCTGCAGTCCCTTGATCACTTCAGGATGATCTTCTGTAAAGGCGCGCGATCCAACTTCGCCCTCTTCCTCCCCTGCCCAGTGTCCCGCGACAATGGTCCGCTTTGGATGCGGATAGACTTTCTTCAGAATCCGCATCGCCTCGAGCATCGTCAGCGTTCCAGTTCCGTTGTCCGTCGCACCCGAGGATCCATCCCACGAATCAAAGTGAGATGAAAGCACTACATACTCATCGGGTTTTTCGCTGCCCCTGATCATCGCCACCGTGTTGTAAATCGGACTTTCACCGAGCAGCTGCGCATCGAGGTTCATCGTCAGGCGTGGATTCCTGCCGGATTCGGTCAGACGGTAGACGAGGCTGTAGTCCTCGCAGGATAGAGCGACAGCCGGAGTCCGGGTATTGTACGTCTCGAAAATTTCTATGGTGCCCCATGCATCTTTCGAGCGCGACGTGACCATACCCGCGGCGCCGGCGTTGTCCATCCTTATCCCGAGGTCGCCTGTTCCGAGCGCCAGGTTGTAGCCGGTTCCGCGAACGTTCCGACTCGTCCATTCCTTTGCGACCGAGTCCCGGAGACTATCCATCCGCGCGCGTGACTCACGCGTTCCATTCGTTGCCCAGTCTTCGCGAGGGCGGCACGTCGGAAGGGGTCCCGACAGGAGCACATATTTTCCGCGCACATTCGGCAGCCATTTGACGAACTCCGTACTGTCCGCAAATCGGGGAAGAATGATCGTGCCCGCAGTGACGTCGCGTTTGTCAGTGCCGGGACTATAGCCCAGCATTGTGCCCTCGAGCGAGCGCGTGCGTGGCGACACGAGGTCGATGTGGGAGTAACCTCTGCGCCAGCCGCGCCAGGTACCAATCCTTTCGTTTCGCGCCTCGATTCCGAACGACTTGTATGTCTGCACCAGCCAGTCGTTGCCGCGTTTCAGGTCCGGACTTCCCGTCAGCCGGGGTCCGATCGAATCGAACAGTGATTGTGCAAGACGCTCCGTTTGCGAGCTATCACGCCCGATTCGCCATATGCGATTGACGGCTGGGTTCGACGAGGCACTCTGGGCCGAGGCGGCGGCCGCGCACC
>JANYKY010000271.1 GCA_025357975.1 Gemmatimonadaceae bacterium | reverse complement strand
TCGATTGTCAGAGCGCCACCTGCAATTCCGACGGCAAGTACAAGCTTCAAGGCGTCGTCGCGGGGCTCAAACTTCTCGCGCCGTCCATTGGAATTGCCCGTCCGTTTGTGAAAGGCGGAGTAACGTTCAACGAGCTCTACGGCGGATACGGTCCCGGTCAGTCCACCGCCTTAACGACAGAGCGAACGCCCGGATACGAGCTGGGAGTTGGCCTCGACATTGGATTTCTTGGGCTGGTGAGCGTGACGCCACAGGCGCGGTACATCGGGCAGAACTTCAAGTACAAGGTCCCCGGGGTCAACACGACCGGAGCTTCATCTACCCAGGGCGTCAACTACATCGCGTTCGATCTTGGGTTGTCCATCCACAGTCCGCTTGGCTTCATGTCAAGCAGCAGTCACTAGTGCCGATCCGGCGGTAGCCTCTGCCAGAATCCCGATTAGTGCCGGCGCGGCGGGATTGGCCATTTGCCCACGGCCGCATAGGGTCGCCTTCCCGATCGCTTCATCAGGGTCTGGTATTGAACATTGGACTTGAGAAGACTGAATATCGGATCGCAGGCAGCACTCGTAAAAAGAAACAGTGGCTCGCAAGCATCGATGCCTCGCTCCGTTGCTGTTATTGCGCGCGAAGTGTCACCATCGATTACTGCATCCACAGTCCGAAGAACGTTGGGAGAGTTACTCACCTTGGCCGTGCCGTTCTCGCGCCTTATTCGATTTACGCCGGACCCATCACCTTTTAATCCCCACGACGTGCGACAATAACTCGACGCTATATGTGACGATCGTTCCCGGCGGCCCTCCGGGCAGCGGCCCGACCTGGTTTGACGATTGGACGCACGCAGTCGCCCAAAACGTCACGCTGGTTTACCAAGGCCAGATCGTCTACCAGAAGAACACCGGCAAGCGCCCGAATGGGAATTACATCACCTGCGGTGGTCCCTTCCCGTGGAACAACGACGTTGCGACGATAACGGTTCAATCAACATTTCAGCCGTAACAAGCGCTTTCATGAGGGTTGTCCCGGCCGAGCAAACTCTCGGCGAGGGCGCCTTCTTGACACCGCTTGAAAATTGTGTGTATTGGCGTGGCTGATTCTTCCCGTGAGGAGAGTCCTGAAACCTTCGCCCGGTAATCAATGCACACATCCGAAGATCTCGACAAAGAGCTGTCAGCAAGTCCCCTCTGGAATCCCGATCTCTCGCCTACCCCGCTCTCGCGGCGCACGTGGTCCACTTACAACATTGCAGCCCTGTGGATAGGCATGAGCGTCGTGATAACCACATATACGCTCGCGTCGGGCATGATGTCCGAGGGGATGAATTGGTGGCAGGCAATGGTGACCATTCTCCTCGGAAACACCATCGTCCTCATCCCGATGGTGCTGAATGCGCATGCTGGGACCAAGTACGGCATCTCTTTCCCGGTTCTTTGCCGCGCGGCATTTGGAGTCAGGGGCGCAAACGTACCGGCGATACTGCGCGCGATCGTGGCGTGCGGCTGGTTTGGAATTCAGACATGGATCGCGGCAATGGCGCTCAACACTCTATTCACCGCTGCGTGGCCAGGATGGGCGAGTGTGCCTGGGGGTATTGCGATAGCGTTTGCGCTTTTCTGGCTGTTTCAGGTCGCAATCATCATCCGTGGCATCGAAGCCATCAAGATGCTGGGCAGCTTCGCCGCGCCATTTCTCATCACTGGGAGCACCGTTCTTCTGATTTGGGGCATCAGGCACGGCGGCGGGCTCGGCAACATTCTATCGCAGTCATCAAAGCTTCAGGGAGCTCAGGGCGTTTCATTCTGGACCATCTTCCCACCGGCATTGACTGCAGCGGTGGGATACTGGGCAACGCTGAGCCTGAACATTCCTGACTTCACACGCTACGCACGCAGCCAGCGCTCACAGGTGCTGGGTCAGGCGCTTGGGCTGCCGACTACGATGACGGCATTCGCATTCATTGGGGTAGCCGTGACGAGCGCAACGATCGTGATCTTTGGAAAACCGGAATGGGATCCCGTTGTGCTCGTAACGAAAATCGGCGGCACGCTGGTCATCATCTTTGCGGCGATCGTTGTCCTGGCGGCACAGCTTCACACCAACATGGCCGCGAATGTCGTATCGCCATCCAATGACTTCTCAAACCTGAACCCGACAAAAATCAGCTACGTGATGGGCGGTGTCATCACCGCCGTAGTTGGAATTCTGATGATGCCGTGGAAACTCTATTCAGGAGCTTCAGCATACATCTTTACCTGGCTCATTGGTTACTCGAGCCTCATGGGCGCGCTCGGCGGAATTCTCATTGCCGACTACTGGGTTCTGAAAAAGCAGCAACTCGATCTCCGCGACCTGTTCGCGATGAAAGGACGCTACACTTATTCCAACGGCGTAAACTGGCGGGCAATGACCGCGCTCTTTTTCGCTGTGCTCCCGGTCGTGCCGGGTTTTATCCACGCAGCAACTACACCAGGCGGACAGGTTGCCAACCCGAACCTGTTCGACCGCTTGTACACCTACGCGTGGTTCGTCACATTCGGGTTGAGCTTCGTGTTCTATCTTATTTTGATGCGTGGACCTGCTCGCGTAGCCTCTCGAAGTCCGAGCTGGAATCAACCGATCACGGAAAGCTGACAAAGGATCATTCCGAATGTCGAAAGTTGTAAAATGCGGTCTTATTCAGGCCACCCATGCTTGCAGCACGGCTGAATCTCTCGACACCATTCGCGAAGCAAACATCGCGAAGCACATCCCGCTCATCGGGAAGGCAGCGAGCGAAGGCGTGCAGATCATCTGCATGCA
>JANYKY010000241.1 GCA_025357975.1 Gemmatimonadaceae bacterium | reverse complement strand
CCGATTTCAGTGGCGTCTTCCGTCCGCTGCTTGAAGCCAAAGGCCGAGCCGCGCGAAACGACATCGAGCGCCCGAATCTTTGTCAGCGCGTTTATTATTTCCTCGGCGATCCCATCGGCGAAGAATTCATTTTCCGGATCGGCGCTCATGTTGGAGAACGGCAACACGGCGATGGACTGGCGACCATCGTCCTGAGCTCCGGCCGCGTGTGGTGCAGACGCGTCCGCAAGTGCCTTGGCGAAGTCGCCGACTGTTGCAAAGCGGTCGACGGGGTCGAGCGACATTGCCTTCGAAAGTGCGTGTGACGCCTCTGCACTGGCGGACGAAACAACGGCCGATAGTTCGGGTGCCTTTTCTGAGAAACGCATCGCAATGACGCGCTGCGGGGTCGTCGCCTTGAACGGAGCGGAGCCCGCGACCATTTCATAAAAAGTGCAGGCAAGGCTGTATTGGTCGCTTCTCCCGTCGACGTTCGATTCTCCGCTTGCCTGTTCAGGGCTCAGGTAAGCTGGTGTGCCGAGAGCTACGCCTGTCTGGGTGACAGATGATCCGGCTGCCGCGGTGATTGCCTTGGCGATACCGAAGTCAAGAATGAGCGGCTCACCTTCGAACAGCATGATGTTTTCGGGCTTGATGTCGCGGTGCACGATTCCGCGACGATGCGCAAAGTCGAGGGCGGCGGCTACGCGCAACATGATTCTTACGGCTTCATCGATCGGAATCTTGCCATCTCGATTCATTCTCTCGCGAAGCGTTTCGCCTTCGATGTGCGGCATCACGTAGTACACGACGCCGTTGTGGTCGCCTGAGTCGTGGAGCGGCACGATGTTCGGATGACTCAAACCCGCAGCCGTTGTGATCTCAGAGAGAAATCGTGCAGTTCCCATTGCGGCGGCGATCTCCGGACTCATCACCTTTACCGCTACGCGTCGGTTGTGTCGCAGGTCGCGCGCGCTGTATACGGTCGCCATGCCGCCGCGGCCAATCTCGCTTTCTATGTCATACCCGGTTCCGATATTGGGAACGGCGCCGTTGTCTTGGGTCATTGCGATGAGTTTATGTCTCGACCGTGCCGAGGGCTACCCTTGCACACCTGACCGGTCGCGAACCGTCATGATTGTGGAGGTCATGATTGCGACTGCCTTCTCGCCATCCGCCGTTACGCCGACTACTTCGGCCTGACAAACAGTGAGAGTTCGCCCCGCGCGGATGACATGTGCGCGCGCGATGAGTTTGTCGCCAGTCGCCGGTGCCATGAGATTGATCTTGAATTCGACAGCGAGCACGCCCGCGTCGGCCGGCATCAGGCTGAACGCGGCGTAACCGCATGCACTGTCAGCGATCGACGCCACCGCTCCCGCATGAACAAAACCGTGCTGTTGCGTAATCGCCGGGTTTATGAGCAACTCGATCTCGACGAACCCCGGCTCGACAGCAAGCAGAGATGCGCCAAGGGTGTGCATGAATTGCTGTCGATCGAAACTGGTGCGGACGCGCTTTGCGAAATGGGGGTCGGGTGGCTTGAAGGATGTCATTGGCGACGCAAAAGCTAGCGTTTTCGCGCCGCGGGCGACAACGTAATCTCCATGGCCAAAACACTATGGAATGAAAGCGATCGCCTCGAGCTTCTGGGTAGGGTTGAGCGGTTGCGTCCCGACATGCATCCGGTTTGGGGGAAGATGAGCGCGATGGAGATGATGTCTCATCTCACCGAGTGGATGCGAATGGCCTCAGGCGAGCTCAAGTTGGAGCCGCGGCGCAAGTTCATCCGGTATCCGGGGATCAAGCACCTCATTATCTACTGGCTCCCTTGGCCAAAGGGGGTGCCTACCGCTCCTGAGCTACTCGCGAGAAAGGCCTCAGGCTGGAAGGATGAGCGCAAAGTGTTTTCCACGCGTCTTAGAACATTCGGCAAGCTGAAATCGAAGACGGAGTGGCCACCCCACCCCGCGTTTGGGAAGATGTCGGAGAAATCGTGGGGAGTGCTTGGGTATCGGCATACCGATCACCATCTGAGGCAGTTCGGAGTGTAGCGGATTGCTACTGCAGCTGCGCCGGATTCCGTTCGCCGTAGTTGGATTCGTCTCACAAAATCAGACGATTAAACCTTGCGCACTGGTCCACCGTAGCGCGCGAGCTGGGCATCCGTTGTAAGCAACATGAGCCCTTCGGTCAGGGCCTGCGACAGTAGCAATCGATCGAACGGATCTTTGTGAATGAGTGGCAGTCCGTCCACGTTCACCGCATGCTGGCTGGTAATGGGGAGCTCTGCGTAGCCGTTGTCGAGCAATGCACGCCGTAACAGCCTTGGCTCGACACGA
>JANYKY010000205.1 GCA_025357975.1 Gemmatimonadaceae bacterium | reverse complement strand
CGGTGCGCATCCTTACCAGTCCCGTCCGTTCGGAGGCGGCGTCGGAACGCTTCTCCGTTGCTTGCGTCCCTGAACGTCCTGCTCCTCCTGTTCCATCGAGTTCAGAATCTGCTCGGCCTTCTGCTCATTCATGCCGGGAATCGAGCGCGGCTGCGGAGTTTCGTTGGAGTTTCCACCTGCTTGAGGCTGTGGCTTCGGGTTCGCTGCACCACCTCCACCGCCGCCCCCACCACCACCGCCTCCGCCGTTCTTCTGCTTTCGCAACGCGAGCTCGTAATTCCATTTTGTGTCGGCATCATCAGAGCGGAGGGTCAGCACCCGTTTGTAAACGGCGAGCGCACTATCGAGCGGTGTGGCGGCCGAATCACCCTTTGCAGCAAGACCTTCCCGGAGGTGGATATAGCCACCGTTAAATCCGGCACGGTATGCAACCTCCGTATCCTTGCTTGCGAAAGCCTTCGTGAACATCGCAATCGCAGCCTTCACCGAATCAGGCTTCGTCATGATCGCAGTCGCATGATTGTACAATAGCTCACCTTCCTTGTCGCGAATGCTTGCAGTCGAGCAGGCGTTGACGAAGAGAGTGAGCACCATGACCGAAGCGATGGTTGCGATTGGCGGTACGTCCCGCCTGCGCCCTCGACGCGTTGCGAGCAGAGCGTCCAGCATGAGGAGCAGTATTGCCGGAAAGAGGAACCACTGGAAGCGCTGCGCGAGGTTAGTTCCTTCGGACATTGACCTTTGCTCCGTGCGAAGCCTCGCGAGCGTCTGCCGAATTGTCAGAGCACGATCCGGATCAGATGGCGGCACGAAAACGCCGTGACCAGCATCCGCGGCTGCCTTGAGCAGATCCGGCGAGTACTTCGTGACAACCACCGCACCTTGCTGATCTTTCTTCTGAGTCGTCACGCCATTCTCAGTAACTGGAATCGTCGCGCCCGTCGTCGATCCGAATCCCACCGTGATAATGGACGTCCCTGCGCTGGCAGCGCGCTGCGACTCGCTGATCACGTCGTCGGTATTTTCGAATCCTTCTCCATCGCTCATCAACACGATCGCCCGCTCGGCCCCGGACTTCGATAGCGCAAGAAGATTGTTCGCCTGGCGCAATGCGCTCGAAAGCGAGCTTCCAGACTGCCCTACCACCGTCGGATCGAGATTGTCGATGAAGAGATTCAGGCCGGCCTGATCGATTGTTACCGGACTCAGCACATAACTCTTGCCCGCGAATGCGATGAGAGCGAAGCGGTCGTTTGGCGAAAGATCGCGCAGTCGATCCACCACCTCTTTCATTTTACCGAGACGGCTCGGCGATTCGTCGCGTGCAAGCATCGAGGAAGACGCATCGAGCGCCAGAATCACGTCGATGCCTGGCTGTTTGACGATCGTGCGCTCGATTCCCCACCGCGGGCCTGCAAATGCGATCGCAATTAGCAGCGAGGCAAGTGAAAGACGAATCGGTTGCCACTTCGATGCTGCAGTTGCGGTCGGGGCCAGGCGAGCGATCATTGCAGGCGTGCCGAGATGGGCCAGCCGCTTAGCACGGACGCGCCGAGCCTTGATGATCAGGGCAGCGGCGAGCATCGGGAGTATTGCGACCAGCGCAAGCGCCCATGGCCAACTGAAGTATCTCAGATCGATCATGGCAGCGGCGCCTTCCACGCGGTCAAGGCGAGCTCGAGCATCAAGGCGATAATCGCAATGCCCAGCGCCCACCTGAATAGCTCGGTGTAGTTCACGAATGATTTCGTCTGCATCGGCGCTCGCTCGAGGCGATCGATCTGAGAGTAGATCTGCCCGAGCGCGGCGCCATTGGTCGCACGGAAGTACCGCCCTCCAGAAAGTGCGGCGATCTGTTTGAGCAGCGCTTCATCGATTTCCACTTTCTGATTCTCGAATCTCAATCCGAACACGTCACGCCCAACGGGAACGGGCGCCACACCCTCGGTACCGACTCCGATTCCGTAGATCTTGATTCCGTAGACGGCCGCGGCTTTCGCCGCTGAAAGCGGATCGATGTTGCCTCGATTGTTCACCCCGTCGGTTACGACTATCATCACCCGCGAACGGCCTTGAGCATCGCGCAGCCGGTTCGCGGCAGTGGCGATCCCGAGTCCAAGCGCGGTGCCGTCCTCCAGTTGTCCGGCTTCGAGATTGTCGATTGCCTGAAGAACTACAGCCTGATCTGTCGTCAGGGGGACCTGAGTCAACGCTTCACCCGCGAACGCCACTACACCGATTCTGTCGTTCTCGCGATCGCGTACGAATTCTTTCGCACGAGCTTTCGCAACTTCCAGGCGGTTGTTGGGCTGAAAGTCCTGTGCGAGCATCGAGCTCGACAGGTCGAGAGCCAGAACAATATTGATTCCCGAGCTCGTTACGTTCTCGATGTGTGCGCCGCTTCGCGGCCGCGCCAGTGCGACGATAACGGCTGCAATCGCCACATTGCGTAGGACGAAAATCGTGCGAGTGATTCCCTGCCCGGCCCGAGGCCCGCGTCCGAGCACTGATGTCCGCGAAAAGACAATCGCGTCCTGCGCCCGATTGCGCCGCCAGAACCACCACAGCGGTAGCAGCAACAACAACAG
>JANYKY010000179.1 GCA_025357975.1 Gemmatimonadaceae bacterium | reverse complement strand
CCAATCAGTTGAAGGCGGGTGCTATTCTGGAATCGTTGTGGGCAAGGCAGCCGAACCATCCTGGGATCGCGCACTACATCATTCACACATACGATTCCCCGGCGCTTGCCGGCAAGGCAAAAGTTGCGGCACTGCGCTATGCGGCAATAGCTCCATCCGCCGCGCATGCGCAGCACATGCCGTCACATACATTCACCCGCGTCGGCATGTGGCAGGAATCCATCGATACCAACAACCGGTCGATGGATATCGCGTTGCGCAGCGGCTCCATCGCGGAGGCTTTGCACGCCGCCGATTTTGCGATGTATGCCTATCTCCAGATGGGGAAAACCACCGAGGCGAAGGCAATTCTCGACCGGCTCCCGGTTCTCGCTGCCCGATTTGACCCGACGGCGATTACAGGTGCAGCTCCAGGTTCCGCTGGTGTGTTTGCGCTCGCGGCGATTCCTGCGCGATGGGTCCTCGAGCGAAGTGCATGGGCCGAAGCGGCCGCGCTCGAGCCCACTCGAAGCGCATTTCCGTACACAGACGCAATGACATATTTTGCCCGTGCACTTGGTGCATCGCATACCGGCGACACGACGAGAGCAGAGCACTCCGTTGATTCACTTGCTGCGATTCAGCAGCGATTGCGCGCTGCGGGCGAAGAATATTGGGCGGAGCAGGTTGCCATCCAGCATCTCGCTGCCGGGGCGTGGCTGGCTTTAGCCGAGCATCGGCGACCTGAGGCGTTGACACTGATGCGTGCGGCTGCGACCCGCGAAGACGCCACCGAAAAAAGCGCTGTAACACCCGGTCCGCTCGCGCCCGCACGCGAGCTCCTCGGCGACATGCTCACCGACCTCGGGCGGCCGGCCGAAGCAAGGGTCGAATACCATGCCACATTGGAGAAGGAGCCGAATCGCCGGCATTCTTTCAGGCGACTAAGTGGAGCGGTGATGCGCTAGACTTTTTCCGCCGGAGTCGCGCGTGCTAGTCCGATCAGCAGACTGGACGCCGCCACGCACGCGCCCATCACGAATGCTACAGCCCAAATGCCCGCTGCGGCGGTTGCTCCAGAGATGAAACCCGCGACACCGGCGACCAATGTCGAGATCACGAGGATGATCAACGACTGGGTGAGGGCAGCGTGGCGCGAGCGGCGACGTCCGATCGAAGCGGCAAGCACTCCGGTGGCGAATACCGACGCGGCCAACGCCATCCACAAACCGCGATAGTCGTGACGGAAACTCAGTAATCTGAGGAGTCCGTAGACAACAGGCGCCACACCAAGAAGCACCGCAGCAGCGAGATATATCCCCCTTCTTGGCGATTGATTCATGGCGCGATGCCAACCCGACTATGCCCACTCCAAATCATTCCGGCTGTTTCAGGAAAGCGTGGAAATGTCGATCACGAATCGATACCGCACGTCGCTTTTCAGCATTCGCTCGTAGGCATTGTTGATATAAGACATGTCGATCAGCTCGATGTCCGAAGTGATGGTATGCTCCGCGCAGTAATCGAGCATCTCCTGTGTTTCGGGTATACCGCCAATTCCGGAACCCGCGATGCTTCTCCGTCCGCCCAACAGTGAGAACACCGCAATTTCAGCGGGCGTTGGGGGCGCGCCGACGCAGATCAACACACCGTCGGTATCGAGCAATCGGAGATAAAGATTGTAATCATGCTTTGCCGACACGGTATCGATGATGAAGTCGAAATATCCAGCGAGCTTTTCCAGATGACTTGGGTCGCGGGTGAGAGCGAACTTGTGCGCTCCCAGTCTTCGCGCATCCGCTTCTTTCGAAAGCGATGTGCTGAGCATCGTCACTTCCGCTCCGAACGAAGCTGCGAACTTCACTGCCATGTGGCCAAGTCCGCCGAGTCCTACGACGGCTACCTTGTGGCCCTTGCCGATTTTCCAGTGACGGAGCGGCGAGTATGTAGTGATGCCAGCGCATAACAGTGGAGCAACCGCTGCCAAATCGAGCTTGTCGGAGATGTGAAGCACGAAGTCTTCGTGCACTACGATTTTCGTAGAATAGCCACCGTACGTGATATCGCCGTTGACTCTGTCATGGCCGCTGTAGGTCTGGACGTTGCCGACTTTGCAATATTGCTCGAGCCCGCGTTTGCAGTTGCTGCACTCCCGGCATGAGTCGACCATGCATCCTACGCCGGCGAGATCGCCGTTCTGGAATTTCGTGACTTCGCTACCTGTCTTTGTTATTCGCCCCACCATCTCGTGACCGGGAACCAAGGGGTAAATCGTCGCGCCCCATTCGTTCCGCGCCATGTGAAGGTCGGAGTGGCAGACTCCACAGAAAAGGATCTCGATTTCAACGTCGCGGGGGCGAAGATCGCGCCGGTCGATCTGGAACGGAGCAAGCGGCGTGTATGGGGCCTGGGCCGCATAAGATTTTGTAGATGACATGCTCGAAACCATGTGCACGTTGCACGCCTGCTGAAGAAATGAGTGGCCGCTGCCTTGCGGACAGAGTGGCTGGGATCAATCTGAACCGGGAAGGGGAAGGCAACTGAACATTGGCATAATAGGGTCGGGAGTGGTCGCGAAATCGCTCGGTGAGGGATTTCTCAAGCACGGCCACAACGTAATGCTCGGAAGCCGCGACGCAGGCAAGCTTTCGGACTGGGCATCGAAGAACCAGGGCGCAAAAACAGGGTCGGTTGCCGATGCGGCCAAATTCGGTGATGCACTGGTTCTCGCAGTAAAAGGCACAGCGGCACTTGAGGCACTCCAAGGGGGAGGGGGTCGAGGCCCTGGCCGGAAAAACGGTGATGGACGCAAGCAATCCCATCGCCGACGCGCCGCCCGCCAATGGGGAGCTCAAGTATTTCACGAGCCTCGACGACTCACTAATGGAGCGTTTGCAGTCAGCCTATCCGAATACGCATTTCGTGAAGTGCTTCAGCTCAGTCGGAAACACATCCGCTTTTTCCTTTGGCAGTCTGACGATCCTCCGGGTCGACGTCGATCGCGAAAATGATCGGGCGCGAAATACTCTCAACGAAAGTCGGATCCAGTGTCATATTTTGAAATCTAGACTGCCATCGTCAACACCCTCTGCTGCCATGATCAATACTCAGTTCCGAAAGCGGTTGTCCCTGCTCGCCCTTCTGTTATTCGCGTGCCCGCTGAGCCTGCCGGCGCAGAATGCAGCGCCGGTTGCAGCAATCAACTCTGTCCTCAACGAGCTTCATAACGCGGCATCGAAGGCGGACGGCAGCACATACTTCAAGCTGTTTACGAATGACGCGGTTTACATCGGGACGGACGCCGGAGAACGCTGGACCATCAAGCAATTCCGCGCGTTCGCCGAACCTTACTTCGCGAAAGGCACCGGCTGGACGTACAAGCCTCGGTCGCGGCACGTCGTCATTGCGAACAATCCATGTAGCTGCATTGCGTGGTTCGACGAGCTTCTCGACAGTGAAAAGTATGGAACCAGCCGTGGCACCGGAGTTCTCACTTTGAACAATGGATCATGGAAAATTGCGCAGTATGCTCTCACGTTTCCCATCCCCAATGATCTCGCAGCCGGAATGACTGCAGAGATCAAGACGTTCGAGGCGAAGGCGAAACGGTAGTTGTCACCCGATCCACGAGTCTCTGGATTAATGGAGCCTGGGAAGGGTTGAGTTTCTTTTGCGCTTCGGCTGGAGCGAACCAGGCAGCCCTGTCCACCTCCGGAAACTCCATTTGACGTCCGGACTTCGGCGGCCATTCCATCGAGAA
>JANYKY010000170.1 GCA_025357975.1 Gemmatimonadaceae bacterium | reverse complement strand
GCGATTTTCTTGTGCTTGAATGCGTCCCGAATGTCGTTCGACGAAAGGGCGAGCTGAAGGTCGTTCGGGTACATGGCGATGAAACGACGCGCAATGTCGAACTGCTCCAATTGGATTCTTGCGTAGCCGGAGTCCTTTACTTCGCCCGGAATGTAGATCGACCAGAATTGCGCTCCGACCATTCCTTGCTTGAGACGGGCGAGATCGGTCATTCCTGCCGTGTGTTGCCTCAGGTCGTAAGCGGCAACGTCCATTGGGGCCGTCTTGCTTTCGCGAATGGCCCACGGCAAGTCGTTATGGCCGTCGATCAGCGGCGACGAAGCGAGAACCTTTCGCGCCCGCTCGAAATCTTTCTCAGTTGCCTGTGCGGACATCGTGGTGGTGATGGTTGCGAGCGCTACCATAGTGAAGAGGCATCTCATGAACTCGGTCCGGGGCTGAAGGCGATGTGAGACGCAAGTATAACCCGCTGGACTCAACTGCTCCATCCAAGTAGAATCCGCGCATGGATCAGTCAGCAGCGAAGCCCCTCGACTTTGGTGACCAGCAGACGCTGGATGCCTCACTTTCAGTTGCCGCCCGAGGGCTGCACGAATCAGGAATTCTTCAGATTACGCGGGGCGTCCGCGCAAGGCTCGCGAAAGGCGAGAATATCATCAATCTCACCGTGGGCGATTTCGATCCGCGCTACTTCCCCATTCCGGAAAAAATGGCGCGGGGAATCCAGGCAGCGGTTGCGCGCGGCGAGACTAATTATCCAACACCCGAAGGCATTCTACCTCTTCGCCAGGCAATATCGGATTACGTTGCGCGAACGGCCGGGGTCAGGTATCCGGTTGATGCGATCGTTGTCTGCAGCGGGGGTCGTCCGGTGCTGTACGGCGCGTACCGGGCAATCATCAATCCTGGCGACAAGGTGATGTTCTCAGTTCCGTCGTGGTCGAACGATGCTTATTCCTGGCTTACTGGAGCCGAGTCGATTGTTATCGAGGCGACCGGTGAGACCGGTTTCCAGCCGACGGCAGAAATGTTCGCGCCGCATATCGGGGAGGCGGCGATGATCTGTATCTGTTCGCCGGCAAACCCCACTGGCACAGTAATGCCGGAGCAACAGCTTGCCGACATTCTGCGGGCGGTGGTGGAAGAGAACAGGAAAAGGGAAGCGAGTGGAAAGCGTCCACTGTTCGTTCTTCACGATCAGATGTACGGCGCGCTCGTCACGGAAGGACAGAGCCATTCCTATCCGGCTGCTGTTGTCCCCGAATCGGCGAGATACGTGATCTCCGCTGACGGCGTGTCGAAGGCGTATGCGGGAACCGGATTGCGCCTTGGCTGGATGCTGATTCCCCCGGCCCTCGGCGCGAGAGTTCGTGATCTGCTTTCCCACGCGGGTGCCTGGGCACCGAAGGCCGAACAGAGTGGCGTCGCGGAGTTCCTCGCTGACGAGGCGGCGGTCGCCGAATATAGAAAAGAGATGGATGCGCGCCTCGCGGAGCGTCTCGACGCGTTGCGAGAAGGATTTCAGGGATTGAAGGATGAGGGGCTTCCCGTCGATTTCATCAATCCCCAGGGAGCTATCTACTTCTCCGCCCAGTTTCGCTTGCACGGGCGTACGGTTGATGGCCGGAAACTCGTGACGGACGAAGACATCCGGATGCTGCTTCTGGAGAAGCCCGGTGTCGCTGTGGTGCCGTTTCAGGCGTTCGGCGTGCAGGGTGAGACGGGGTGGTTCAGGCTTTCAGTAGGTTCGGTCTCGATGGTCGAGATTCATGAGATGTTCCCGCGCGTGCGGGCACTTCTTCGAGAGGTTCAGTAGGGCAGAAGTTTTCAGGAAAATCCTGAAACAATCCCGATGAGAAAACCGTCCGGATTGTATGTTCTTCGAACCCCGCGTGTTGTTTATGCTCGTCCTTCTCGTTGGCGTGACGGGCTACGTCGCAAAAAATCTCATGGTCGCGTGGGTCAGGCTCAATCGCGGCGATAAACCAAAGGGAGAGCTAGTCGTCGACCTCGAAGATCGCCTTCGGAAGATCGAGGCGGCCACCAGCTCGCTTCTCGTCGATATGAGCAGCATGAAGGAAAAGCAGCGCTTCATGACGCGACTTCAGGCCGGCACCGCTCCTGCCTCCACTCCGGCACCGGCCGAGAAAAGAAATGATGGCGAGCTGGACCCGATGTCCACTCAGAGCGTTCCCGCGATTTCGCGCGCCGGATCGCCCGGGACTTAGATCCCGTCGCTAGACAGGCAGCGTCGCTTTATCCGACTCCTGGGGCTCTCTTGTAACGGGGGCCTGCGGACTGTCTGGAATCGCGGTTTTCGGATCGTTCGCGTCCGGATCGTTCGCCTTCTCCTGACGTTTCACCAGGGTGAGAATCGTGTAAACAGCGACCGGCTCGGCGTCCTGATTAGTGACCTCGACGTCCCAGGCAACGACGCCTTGTGGAACCGTATCGGGCTGAGTGTCCTTGGCAGTTTTCTGTTTGCACGTGAGTCGCGCCTGAATCGTATCGCCAACGTAGACGGGCTTCACGAAGCGAAGATTGTCCAGGCCGTAATTCGCGAGCACAGGCCCCGGTGCTGGATCGACGAAGAGGCCTGCCGCCGCTGACAACACGAAGTATCCGTGTGCAACGCGCTTCTCGAAGAATGAGTCCTTTGCGGCGATGTCGTCCATGTGTGCATAGAAAAAATCACCGCTGATTCCAGCGAAGTTGACGATATCGGCTTCGGTCACGGTGCGCCGGTGCGTGATCAGTGTCTCTCCGATCTCGAGCTCATCAAAATATTTTCTGAACGGGTGAATGCGATCGGTCGGTTGAGCCGCGCCTTTGATCCATTCATTGGAAACGTGCGTCAGTGTGGTCGGCGACCCCTGCAAAGCTGTGCGCTGCATGTAGTGAAGTGCACTTCGCACTCCGCCGAGCTCTTCGCCGCCACCTGCTCGTCCAGGTCCGCCATGAACGAGTCCGGGAAGTGGAGAGCCGTGACCGGTAGAGGACTTGGCGCTTGTCTTGTCGATGACCATGATGCGGCCATGGTGTGATGCGGTGCCAAGCACAACGCTCTTCGCGACGTTGTCGTTCGATGTGAACAACGAGCCGACGAGGCTGCCGCGTCCAAGCTTCGCGAGCTCGATGGCTTCGTCGATGTTCTCGTACGGCATCACGGTATTCACCGGCCCGAACGCTTCGATGTTGTGCGGGGCGTCAGTACCGAACGGTGAGTCGCAGTACAGGAGAGTAGCGGGAAAGAAAGCGCCTTTCGATTTGTCGCCGGCAGCGACGTCGAAATTATCCGGATCTCCGAAAACGAGCTCCGACCCATCCTTGAGACATTCAACATTCTTGCGCACGTCGCTCACCTGTGACTTTCCGACGAGCGGCCCCATTCTGACGCCGTCGACCTGTGGATCGCCGACTTTAACAGTCGAGAGGCGCTTGCTGATTGCCTTGATCACGTCATCGACCATCGACTCGTGGACCATGGTTCTGCGAATCGCCGTGCACTTCTGTCCGGCTTTGACTGTCATTTCGCGAACTACTTCTTTCACGAACAGGTCGAACTCTTCCGTGCCTGGCTTCGATTCCGGGCCAAGCATCGAGAAGTTGAGCGAGTCCGCTTCCTGGTTGAATCGCGTCGAGTTCTCGATCATCGCTTTGCCGGCTTTCAGTTTTCTTCCGACCGTCGCCGAACCCGTGAATGTGACGATGTCCTGACCGGTAACGTGATCGAGAAGATCGCCCGTGCTGCCGACGATCAATTGAAGTGCGCCTTCAGGAAGGATCCTTGATTCGATCATCGCTCTCACCATCGCTTCAGTGAGATACGAGGTTACCGTTGCCGGTTTGACGATCGCCGGCATGCCGCCGAGGAATGTAGGCGCGAGCTTCTCGAGCATGCCCCAGATAGGGAAGTTGAACGCGTTGATGTGTACGGCTGCGCCTTCGAGCGGGACGCAGATATGGCGTCCAACGAACGTGTTGTCTTTGGAGAGCGGCTCGACGTTGCCTTCCATATAGAAGGTTTCGTTGGGAAACTCACGGCGGCCTTTGCTCGAGTAGGCGAAGAATGTTCCGATTCCACCTTCGATGTCGATCCACGAATCGGTTTTCGTTGCGCCCGTCGCTTCGGAAACTCGATAGAACTCGTCTTTACGGTCCATCAGGTATTTCGCCATTTCCTTGAGCATTCGTGCGCGCTCGTGGAATGTCAGTGCGCGCATCTTCGGGCCGCCGACTGTGCGTGAGTAGTCGAGCATTCCCTTGAAGTCGAGCCCTTCGCTCGATGCCTCGCCGATCGTCTCGCCAGTGACAGCGTGCGTCAGCTCGACGGCAGTGCCTGTGCCCTCTACCCACTCGCCCTGGGAGTAGCTTCTAAGTCTTGCAGTCATGTGTTGTGTTTTTCTTTCCAGGTTTTGTAGCCGGTCACCTGCGTTGGGCGATTTGCCTCGACTTCTCGCAGCGGATCGCATGGCCTCAGCGAAGCATGAAGTTGCGATGGGAGGCGTTGATATAGCCGGGTGCCTTCCGTTTTCCATGCGATCATTTCGTCGCTCACTTCGCGTATGACCTTGGCTGGATTTCCAACTACGAGTTTGCGTTCAGGAATCTGCATCTCAGCCGGAACGAAGCAGAGTGCGCCGACGATGCATTCTGCACCGATTGTCGCGTTGTCCATGAGCACTGCGTTCATGCCGATCAGACAATTACGCCCGACGCGCGCGCCGTGAACGATTGCTCCGTGGCCGATGTGCGCGCCGACTTCGAGAACGACCGTCACTCCGGGGAACATGTGCACGGTGCAGTTTTCCTGCACGTTGCAGCCATCTTCGATGACGATACCACCCCAGTCTCCGCGAATTGCCGCGCCGGGGCCGATATAGGCGTCCTTCCCGATGATGACATTGCCGGTGACTGTCGCGTTGGGATGCACGAACGCCGATTCGTGGACGACTGGCCGAAAGCCCTCGAACTCGAAAATGTTGGACGTAATTACACTCGCTCGATGATCGTTGCCATGCCTTGGCCAACACCGATGCACATCGTGCACAATGCGTACTGTCCGCCGGTTTGCTGCAGCTCGTGTGCGGCGGTAAGAAGAAGTCGTGCGCCTGACATGCCGAGCGGGTGACCGATTGCGATTGCGCCGCCGTTGATGTTGACTCGCGCGTCGTCATCGTTGAGCCCAAGCTCGCGAAGGCATGCGAGCGATTGCGCCGCGAAAGCCTCGTTCAGCTCGATGATGTTCATCTGATCGAGCTTGAGACCGGCTTTCTCGAGGGCTTTACGCGATGAGGGAACGGGTCCCATTCCCATTATGCGCGGTTCGACGCCGGCGGCTGCAGACGAGACGATGCGGGCCATCGGTTTGAGATTGAATTTCGCGACTGCTGCTTCCGATGCGATGAGCAGTGCGGCTGATCCGTCATTGATGCCGGAAGAATTTCCTGCAGTGACAGATCCTTTTCCGTCGGTACGGAATGCCGGTTTTAGCTTGGCGAGGCCTTCGAGAGATGTATCGGGACGAATGAACTCATCAGCCGCAAAAATCGTCGGATCCTTCGCACGTTTTTCCGCCGGGATAGTCACGGGCACGATTTCGCGGTCAAAGCGGCCTTTTTCGCGGGATGCGGCAGCTTTTTTCTGTGAGTTGAGGGCGAATTTGTCCTGGTCTTCGCGAGATACTCCGAATTGTTCCGCAACGTTCTCGGCAGTCTGGCCCATCGAGTCGATACCGTAAGTGTCGCGCATTTTCAGATTCACGAATCGCCATCCGATGCTGGTATCGAAAAGCTCGGCGTTTCGGGCGAAGGCCTGTGCGGCTTTCGACATGACGTACGGTGCGCGGGTCATGTGCTCGACGCCGCCGGCGATGTAGAGGTCGCCGTCACCGTTCGCGATCGCGCGACCTGCGTGGACGACTGCGCTCATGCCAGAAGCGCAAAGTCGATTCACGGTTTCCCCGGGCACCGAGACCGGCAGTCCCGCCAGGAGGAGTGCCATGCGGGCGACGTTTCGGTTGTCTTCGCCCGCGCCATTGGCATTGCCGAGGACGACGTCGGCGATCTGGTCGGCGGGAATTTCGGGATGTCGCCGCATGAGCTCGGCGATGGTGTGCGCGGCGAGGTCGTCGGCGCGAACTGGCGACAGCGATCCGCCGAAGCTGCCGACGGGGGAGCGGACTCCGTCGATGATGTATGCGTTTCTTGTCACCCTGGAAAATCTAAGGGGGGATTGGGCGGAAGAGAGAACACGCCGGCGTGAAATGGATGGCGCGGACGAGCGGACCGGCTGTGAGACTCAGAAATGACAAATCTGCTTGTTCCGTTGACGCACCTGAATGCGGCGCCTGAGCCTGAGCGAAAATTCCGGCTGATGGAGATTGTGCGCCGTGCGATGCGGGAGCGCCGCTACAGTGTGCGAACGCAGGAAGCCTACGAGGGCTGGATTCGGCGATACATCGTTTTCAGCGGGCGCCGGCATCCCGCGGATCTGAACGAGGCGGATGTGCGGGCTTTCTTGTCGGATCTGGCAGTGGCGCAGCGCGTTTCCGCGGCTACGCAACGTCAGGCGCATGCGGCGATCATCTTCTTGTACTCAGCGGTTGTGCGGCGGCCGCTTCTCGCGATCTCGGATTTTACGCCTGCCATTACGCCCAGGCGGCTTCCGATTGTTCTGTCAGAAAAGGAGGTGCGAGCGATTATTGTGAGGCTTCGCGAGCCGGATCGGCTGGCGGTCTCACTACTATATGGTAGTGGGCTGAGGATTCTCGAGTGTGTTTCGCTGCGCGTGAAGGATGTCGATCTCGATCGCTGCGAGATTACGGTGCGTGGGGGGAAGGGTGATAAAGACCGGCGCGTGCCGTTGGCGAAGTCGGCGGTAGCTGACCTGAGGCGCCGTTTGCGAGACTCTCACCGTATTTGGACAGCTGATCGCAAGAATGATGTTCGTGTAACCGGGATCGAGGGCGCCTTGGCGCGGAAGCTTCCGAACGCTGACCGGGAGTGGGCCTGGTTTTTTGTGTTCCCGGCGACCAGGACGTTCCGGGATCATTCGCGGGTAGCGCGGCGACATCATTTGCACGAGACGCATGTGCAGCGCGCGGTGCGAGAGGCGACGATCGCCGCGAGAGTCGGCAAACGAATCACGTGTCATTCATTTCGTCATTCATTCGCGACGCATCTGCTGGAGAACGGTGCGGATATCAGGACGATCCAGGAATTGCTTGGCCATTCGGATGTTCGCACGACCATGATTTACACGCATGTGCTCAACCGTGGAGGCTTGGGAGTTACGAGTCCTGCGGATCGGCTGTAGTGCGCGGGCTACATGGTCCCCGTAACTCCCTACAACAAATTTTAGAGGTCGTCGGGATTAGACAGCGAGGCTATGCTGTCTAATATTCAGCAGGCCGGATTCCGCACCTCCTAAGCCGGTGGTGCAGCGCGGGTTACAGCGACTGAATTTTTCACGAGTGATATTAGACTGCGAGGGATTGTTGCATTTTGTGCGCTTCGCTGTCTAACATGACTGTCTAATTGGCGTTAGACCTCACCAGACCCGTGGAACAGGAGAAGGTTATGAAGACGACCATTCTTATGTTGTTGTGCGTCGCGGCTTCGTTCTTTCCATCTGGAGCCAGGGCCCAAGTCGGACGCACATACAGGGAAGGCCCCGTGACCGCGGTTACATACCTGAAGGTCGAGTATGGCCGATTTGACGATTACGTCGAGTGGTTAACGGCAACGTGGAAGCCTACCATGGAGGCAAAGAAGAAGGCGGGACTGATCCTCGATTATAAGGTGTTCTCCGCGAGGTCAAAATCACCTACTGAACCAAACGTCCTCTTCATGATTACCTATCCGAACATGGCTGGTCTTGATCGAGGCGCCGAAGAAGAGGCGGTCGCGGAGAAGGTCATCGGCAGCGCCGATGCGCAGAACAAGGCCAGAGTAGGCCGCAGCGAGTACAGAACTGTTCTTGGGAGCGAACTGCTCCGCGAACTCATCTTGAGATGAAACGCATGCGCTTGAGCAGCTGCAACTTATGGCATGCAGCCCCCGAGCCATTCAGGGAAAAGAAACTTGGGGAATCGCCTCACGCGTTGACGGGCCTGCAGTTGCGCGCACAGGCTGAATCATCCGACGTGCGGTCTAACCCACGCTGATACTGACAAGCGCTTTAATGAAGCTCGCTTCGCTCGCATTTTATTTGGTTCGCTTGCAGTATAGCTACAGGCGTTAG
>JANYKY010000156.1 GCA_025357975.1 Gemmatimonadaceae bacterium | reverse complement strand
CGACATGTCAAGGATCCCGTCTTAAGGTGAACGTGCGAGTGGTACACGAGCCCTTATATCGCACTGTGCGTGCGAAGCTCGAGCGCCGACCACTGACGGCTGGCCTTTGGTATTCAGTGGTTGCGTCAGTCGGTTGTCTCTCATCGGCCTGCTCGCCGCTTCGGGTCGCTGAAAGTCTGTTGTCGAGCGATCGGGTCATCCAGACACGCGATGTCGCATACGGGAGCGGCATCCGTCATAGACTCGACGTGTACCGTCCGCAGGCACACGGGAAGGCCGCGACGGTGGTCATCTTCCTGTACGGAGGGCGCTGGCAGACTGGCTCGAAAGCTCAGTACCATCTGCTCGGCGATGCGTTTGCACGCCGAGGATTGGTAGCGGTCGTGCCCGATTATCGGCTTTATCCCGAAGTAAGATTTCCAGCTTGGGTCGAAGATGCTGCTCGGGCAGTTGCGTGGACACGAAAAAATATCGAGCGGTTCGGTGGCGATTCATCCGATATCTGGGTGGTGGGCCATTCCGCCGGCGCACATACGGCAGTCTTGCTTGCACTGGACGAGAAATACCTGCGAAACGCTGGGTTATCTCCCGGTAGCGTTCGCGGTTACGTGAGTCTCGCCGGGCCCGTCGATACCGTGTGGACCGACGCGGACGTGCAGGCGCTCATGGGATCTCGGGAGACGTGGCCCGCCACTTATCCGCGCACTCATATCACTGAGGTCATGCACCCGAATATTTTGTTCTTGCACGGCGCTAGCGACAAGACGGTTTCACCACTTAACTCAACCGGGCTCGCCAGTCAGATCCGAGGCAGCGGTGGGTGTGCGCGATCGATTGTATACCCGGGTGTCGGACATGTCGACATCGTAGTTGGGCTTGCGATACCGCAGCTGAGTGTCGCGCCAGTAATGAGCGATGTTCTCGGCTTCATCCACGAACGGCGCGGAAGGAAGTGTTAAGTGCCCGGCTTCAGCGCCTCGGGCGCCGGCGGCGTGTCCAGCGCGGCCGCACGCGCAGCGACCTCGGCGATTTGCGACCGCCGCCGTCGTGCCCATGAGGGTACTTGCAAGGCGCCGAGCGCGAAGAACCCTGCTCCCATCATGGTCATGAGGGAGATGACCATGGTCGCACCGGGGCTTCCAATCGGACCAGCGATTGCGAACGCTGCGGTTGTCGCGACGGCTGCGCCTATCGATGCAGCTCCGAGCGCCATGACTGATCGGGAATTCGACTTGAGAGTCTGAATCCGGAGGCGGTGGCCGCCCGGCGTGGGCTCAACAACGGCGCGGAGATGCCCGTTGCGCCACTCTCGCAGGCCGCCACCCGACTTGATGACCCCCTGCGCGTTGAATGTCACGCGTAAATCTCCGACAAGTCGTTCCCAATCCGCATCGGACAGCCGACGGCCGATCTCAACGGCTTGGCCAACGCCAATCGGCAGACCCAGGAAAGTTTGAGATGTTGTCGCAGTGGGCACTTCGAGCGACCGTGCCGCGAAAGCGATCGACTCTGGGGACATGCCCGCTTCACGGCCAATTTCCTGCAGCATCTCGAGCGTCATCCCTCGACCCGGGGTTACCGGGTAGAGGCCTTGCTGGTCGTGCTCGGATGCCTTCTTGAAGATCGCAGCTACTTCTTCTTCGTCGAAATAACGGTCGCTCATCGATAACTGGAAAATGTGGTTAAGACAATTTATGGCCGCAGGCGACTCCGACGCACGGTGAACCATTGATTCGCATCGTTGGTCGAAGCCACCAGCCAGGCCGCCACCGCGGACGCGACCATCGCCGGCCATTGAAGCAAATCTGCGGAAAAAGACATGCGGGCCATGAGGCAAACCGCGCGCCCTCGGGCACCGACACGCTTATTTCTCGGGCTGCTCACAGCGTTGCGGCCGGGGCAACGTGGAAATCGCTCGATGCTGCTACATTTGCCCGTGTATGCTGCTCTGGGAGACCGCGGTGATTGTGAAACGAAACACTGTCTCGAACGAACCCACACAGACATTGCCACGAGACGATAAGCGAATCACGGGCGTCCTCGCACCAGTGGTTACTCCGTTCAATAGCGATCTCTCGCCGGATGCTGGCCGGCTTACACGTCATTGCCAGTGGCTGCTCGCGAATGACGTCAGTCTTGCGGTGTTTGGCACTAATTCCGAAGCGAGCTCGCTGGCTGTTGACGAAAAGATCGAGCTGCTCGACACCCTTGTCAGCGATGGCATCGACCCCGCTCGAATGATGCCGGGCACCGGATGCTGCGCATTGACGGATTCTGTTCGACTAACCGCGCACGCTACCAGGCTCGGTTGTTCAGGCGTGTTGATGTTACCGCCGTTCTACTATAAAGGAGTGAGCGATGAAGGGCTTTTCCGGAACTTTGCGGAGATAATTGAGAGAGTCGGAGATTCCCGGCTCCGAATCTATCTCTACAACATTCCTCCGGTTTCGCAGATCAGGATAACCGTTGCATTGATCGAGAGATTGTTGAAGACGTATCCCGCCGCCATCGCAGGAGCGAAAGATTCATCAGGTGACTGGAATAACACGAGAGCATATATCGATCACTTCGCGGCCGACGGTTTCGATGTGTTCCCTGGGGCCGAAACGTTCTTGCTTCAGGGGATGCGAAGCGGCGGTGCTGGATGCATAAGCGCCACTGCAAACGTGAACCCTGCAGCTATTGCGCAGCTCCACACAACATGGGAAGCGGCTGATGCTGAACTGCAGCAAGCTCGCCTCGATGTGATTCGCTCAATCTTCGCGAAGTGCCCGATGATTCCGGCGCTGAAAGGTGCGATCTCGCACTTCGGGAAGGATGTGAGCTGGGCCAAAGTCCGACCGCCGCTGGTAGAGCTGACGAGCGACGAGAACTCGTCTCTGATCGCCGATCTCGAAAACGCCGGGTTCGAGATGCGCGGCCTGCTCAGCTGACTTCATCGGGAGTGTGACATCTCGACGGCCGACAATCGTGCCCGCAACAGTGGTGCATTCGGTAGCAGCGGTCTACTTTGATCCGCCAGCTGAGCCACGGACCCCGGCGGAGCGAATCGCAAAAAGCCGACGGCGTGATCAACGACGATTGACGAAGCAAGTTCATCCTCAACAGTCTCACTGGAGCAAACCCGGTGGCGAAGCCTGTCATTCTTGCTGTCGATGATGACACGGAAGTTCTGAGAGCGATCGAGCGCGACCTGCGACAGCAGTATCGCGCGGACTATCGCGTTATGAAGGCTGGGTCTGCCGCTGATGGACTCGAGGTTGCGAAAGAGCTTGCCGCCCGGAATACGCCGGTGGCTTTGTTTCTCGTCGACCAGCGGATGCCTGGCATGTCAGGAACCGAGATGCTTCGCGAAGCGATGAAGCTTCATCCAGAGTCGCGTCGTGTACTCCTGACTGCGTACGCGGATACTGAAGCAGCGATCGCCGGCATCAACGAGGTTGCGCTCGATCATTACCTGATGAAGCCGTGGGATCCCCCAGAACAACACCTGTATCCCGTTCTGGACGATCTCCTTTCAGAATGGCGGTCGCGTCTCAGACCATCGTTCGATGGGATCAGGCTGCTCGGATCTCAGTGGTCACCACACTCGTACGTGACCAAGGAATTTCTTTCGCGCAACCACGTCCCGTATGAATGGGTTGACCTCGACCTCGACGCGAAAGCACGGGCACTTGCTGAGTCACTGGCTGGAGACCTGACGCGCTTGCCAGTCGTGATCTTTCCCGACGGCAGCCACATGGTTGCTCCTTTAGCAAGTGAGCTTGCGGTCAAAGCGGGAATGCAAACGCAGGCCCGGCTCCCATTCTATGATGTGATTGTTATCGGGGGCGGTCCGGCCGGCCTCGCGAACGCAGTGTATGCAGCATCTGAGGGACTTCGCACCGTGCTCGTAGAGTCGCATGCTACTGGCGGGCAAGCGGGGTCGAGCTCTCTGATCGAGAACTACCTTGGATTTCCCGCCGGCGTGACGGGAGCCGATCTCGCTCATCGAGCGACGACACAAGCTAAGAGATTTGGAGCTGAGCTTCTCACGGGACAGGAAGTTGTCTCGCTGCGTCGTAACGATCCCTACCGCGTCGTGGTTCTCGCAGATGGCACCGAGCTCACCGCTTACTGCGTAGTGATCACTACGGGGATGGTGGCTCGCATGCTCGACGTTCCGCGTCTCGATGCGCTCTATGGCTTAGGCGTCTACTACGGCGCAGCGATGACTGAGGCGGCGCGCTATCGCGACAAGGATGTCTGCGTTGTCGGAGGCGCCAACTCGGCCGGTCAGGGCGCGTTGTTCTTCTCGCGTTATGCGCGGACCGTGACGATTCTGATCAGGGGTGAGAATCTCGACGCTTCGATGTCCCGCTATCTAATCGACCGCATTCTGGCGGCGCCGAACATCAAAGTCGTTGGCAATGCCGAGGTGGAGAACGTCAACGGTGAAACTTCGCTCGAGTCGGTAGTAGTCAAGTCGAGCGAGACAGGGGAGCTTCACACTATTCAGGCCGCAGCCATGTTCATCTTCATCGGTGTGAAACCGCACACCGAATACTTTGAGGGGATGCTCGAACGCGACGACGCAGGTTTTCTGTTTACGGGTGCCGATCTTCCGCAGGAACATGGCCGGCCGCGGGGTTGGACGCTGGAGCGCCTGCCGTTCGGATTCGAGACGAATATTCCAGGTGTATTCGCGGCAGGTGATGTGCGTGCGAATTCAAACCGTCGTGTTGCCGCCGCAGTAGGTGAAGGCTCGGCCACCATACACTCGGTTCACCGTTACTTGATGACAGTTTGAAAACTCCGGGAATTACAGGCGACTTACTGTCGCGCCTGGCGCAGCATCGCGCACTCGGTACCGCGCCCGCTTCAGAGCATGCGTGGCTGGCGGCAAATGGAGTGTTGGAATCGTTCGAACCTGGCGAGGTGATTACGGCGAAAGGCCAGCCCGCGCCCAATCTTCTCGTCGTGTTCGCCGGCCATCTCGTTATTCGTCTCGATCGCGGCGCTGGCGCGCACAAGATTTTCGAGTGGCAGGCAGGCGATGCTGGTGGCGTCATGCCTTATTCGCGCGGCGCGTCTCCGCCGAATGACATTGTAGCCGAGGAGCCGACGGAGCTGCTCGCAATTTCAAAGGATCTTTTTCCGGAGATGATCCAGAAGTGCCCGACTATCACGGCTACGCTCGTGCACACGATGGTCGATCGTGCTCGCCAGTTTACATCGAGCGAGCTACGCGATGAGAAGCTGATATCACTTGGAAAAATTTCAGCTGGCGTCGCTCACGAGCTGAACAATCCCGCGTCCGCAGTTATGCGCAGCGCGAAGCTCTTGACCGGCGCGATCGACTCGGCCGAGCATGCGGCTCGACAGCTGGCGGGCGCGGGCTTGTCCGATTCGCAGTTCAACGTGATCGAACAGACAAGGTCATCGTGCGATGTAGCGAACTACGCGAATCAACTTTCTGCGGTCGCTCGTAGTGATAGGGAAGAGGCGATCGGGGACTGGCTGGTCGATCATGCAGCCGACGAAGAATTCGCGCTGCCGCTCGCGGATACGCGGGTGACTATAGATGGGCTCGACCAGCTTGCAGCGGGGCTGGATGAAGCCGCGCTAAATGCGGCACTTCACTGGATCACGGCCTGTTGCACAGTGCGCGCTCTGTCATCCGAAATAGAGGCGGGCGCGACGAGAATTCACCACCTGGTTAGCGCAGTGAAAGGATTTTCGTACATGGATCACGCGCCGACGCCCGAGCCTGTGGATATCCGTCGTGGTATTGCCGATACGATCACCTTGCTGGGAGGAAAGACGCGTGATAAATCCGCCAGAGTAGCGCTTGATTTTGCGCATGATCTGCCGCTCGCGCACGCTGTTGGTGCAGAGCTCAATCAGGTATGGATGAACCTGATCGACAACGCGCTCGATGCGATTCCGGCGGGAGGGCATATCAGCGTCACTGGTACGCGAGAGCTGGATGCACTCGTTGTGCGTATAACAGATGATGGTCCGGGGATTTCACCGGACATTCAGTCGAAGATTTTCGATCCCTTTTTTACAACGAAAGGTGTCGGAGCGGGAACTGGTATGGGTCTGGACATCGTAAGGCGATTGCTGCGTCGGCACGAAGGTGACATCGATGTAGAGTCGCGACCCGGGCGGACTGAATTTCAGGTGAGGCTGCCGGTCGAGAGATAAACTGAGCTCGCGTTAGAGCGAGTCGTTCGTCCTCTCTCTATCGTTGCCATCTATGATTTGAACGTGGTTGCCATTACGCGCCGTTTGAGATCGATAAATCGCGGGTCGTCGCGCATTGGGCGCAACCAAGGCACATCCCAGCCCATAAATGCGCGCACGCCCCACGTTTTTTGCCTGAAGGCTTTCTCGAGCCACTCCATTGCGTGGTCGCGGTCACCAATGTCGGCATAACCAATAGCAATGAAATCGGGATCTACCCATTCGCGTCGCTCACGTGCTTCAACAGCGTGAAGGGCTCGCATCGCATCATCGTGTTTGCCCATTCGCGCGTACGTAATTGCCAATCCGACTGTCGGCTGCTGGAATCGTGTCTGAAAATCGAGAAATGCCGATACGGATTGGTCGAGCAGGCCTTTTTCACGAAGTGCGATTCCGCTCGTTGATTCCCAGATAGTTACGTTCGGATCGAGCTTGTTGGCGATCGAATCTTCCCGCAACGCTGCATCATTTCTGCCCCCCCACGCGAGCGCCTCGGCCCGAAGTCGCGCCGCCACGGGGGAGAGAGGATCTACACGAATGAGCCTGTCGGCGAGCCCAACAGCTCGGTCGATATCGCCAGTCATGAACAAGTGCATGCCATACATGAACAACGCGTCGGGCGAATTTGGATTCATCGCGAGGCCGCGCTCCATTTCGCGTCGCCCGGCTTCGACGTCCCATGTAGCCGCAGCTATTTCGTATCCATACAAGACACGGGCGTCGGCAAGCAGGCTGTCGCTTGCGACTGCCTGCTTTGCTGCGGCGAGCGAAAGCATGTGGTACTCGTGGGACGGCTTGTAGACGTCGGCAAGTATGTCGTAGGAAAACGCGACACCGGCTTGGGCCTGTGCATAATTCGGGTCGAGCTTGAGAGCGCTTTGAAAGTAGGTCAAGGCTCGCTCGAGCCCCTGCTCTGTCAATTTGTTTTTCTCAAATTGGCCGCGCAGGTAGAGATCATGAGCCTCGGGGCTGACTGTGCGGCCGGCTCGCGCTTCGACGACTGTCACCGGTGAAAGCACCACTAGCATTTCATTCGCAATCGCGGCTGTGATCTCATCCTGCATCGCGAAATTGTCCTTGTTCTGCCGGTCATAGGTGTTCGACCAGAGCAGCTTGCCAGTGCGATCGCTCAGCTGCATTTGAAGTCGGACGCGTCCAATTCCCGGCTGGAGCCTTCCCGTCAACAACATTTTTACACCGAGCTGCGCCGCGATATCGGCAGGCGGCGTACGCGCGCCCTTGAAGCGAAATGTCGACGCGTCGCCAACTACCTGAAGCCCTCGCACCTTCGTCAAGGCGTGCGAAAGCTCACCCGTCATCCCATCTGCCAGATATTCAGCTGTCGAGTCAGCTCCGATGATTTCAATGGGAAGGACTGCGAGCGTCATGTCGGCCGGCGTGGCCACAGCGACGTTGCTTCGATGTGCTCCCATCCACGCGGCGCCGGCAATCGCAGCCACTATAGCGATGCCACCGAATGCGTAGGCGCGCGGACCCCAATTCTTCCCGGCATCTCGGTGAGCTACCGGCGTGTCGATGCTGGTAGTGCTGAGAGCGTCGAGATCGCGAAGCAGCTCGTCAGCACTCTGCGGTCTGTCGGCGGGCCGCTTCTCCAGACATCGCATTACTACAGTAGCAAGCCCAGCTGGAACTCCTGACCGGCGACGGGTGATCGGCTCTGGTGTTTCGGTTACATGCGCGGCAAGCATTCCCTGTGGCGAACGTCCCGAGAATGGCGTCTGTCCCGTTACCATCTCGTACGCCATCGTTCCCCACGCATAAAGATCTGCGCGATGGTCGACGAGTGGATCGGCGGAGGCCTGTTCAGGCGCCATGTAGGCAGGGGTGCCGAGTGCGATGCCGGCTGAGGTGAGTCCAGAGCCAGTGTTGTTTGCATCGACGATCGCCTTAGCTACTCCGAAGTCAGTCACCATCGCCGACCCGCTCGAGATCAGGACGTTGTCGGGCTTGATGTCTCGATGCACCAGACCCTGTGCATGAGCATATGCGAGAGCGCTCGCGACTTCGCGGAGTACTCGAATCGCTTGTGTAAGAGGCAACTCTCCCGATCGAGCAAGCCGCGCGCGAAGCGATTCGCCATCGACGAAAGGCATTGTGAAATAGGGAATGCCATCGACTTCACCTGCCGTCAGCAATGGCACGACGTGAGGGTGCTGCAGCCGGGCCGCGATCGATATCTCGCGCTTGAATCTTTCGGCGGACAGCTGGCCACTCATTTCTTCCGGCAGAACCTTTACGACCACAGGGCGACCCAGCGCCTTTTCAGTGGCGACAAACACGCGGGACATTCCGCCGCCGCCAAGCTCGCGCTCGATTGTGTATGCGCCTTCCAGCGTCGCCTGAAGTCTTGCTCGTAGGTCCGTCACGGTCGCAATTGTATGTGCTGCCGGCGTAAAGAGCCAATTGAACGAGCCGATGCGACTACATCCGCCCCCGTTCACGGCTGCGGGAGAGCGATGTGATTGGGAGCAAGCTCAGTTGACCGGGGACAGCGCGGGCGGCTAATTCAGCGGTGTCAGGCGCGTTCTCCAGGGCTGCAAACAAGAACAATGTCAAAAAAAAATACTGCCGCAATTTTGTCGATCGATGGGCGGGAAGTTCGTATCAGCAATCCCGACAAGCCGTATTTTTCGCGCGAGGTCAAGCTCTCGAAGCTCGAGATTGTCAACTACTACTTGTCGGTGGCGACAGGCGCTGTCGCCGGGATTCGCGACCGGCCCAGCATGCTCAAGCGGTTCGTAGACGGTGCCGAGGGGGCGCCATTCTACCAGAAGCGCGCACCCGAAAATCGTCCTGAGTGGCTGAGGACCGCCACACTTTCGTTTCCGTCAGGACGCACCGCCGAAGAAGTTGTCGTCGACGACGCCGCTGGCCTCGCCTGGATCGTCAACCTCGGCTGCATCGAGCTGCATCCACATGCGGTGAGTACCACGAACCTGGATCATCCCGATGAACTGCGTGTCGATCTGGATCCGATTCCGGGCGTTCAATGGGGCGATGTTCGACTTGTCGCTCTGGAGACGAAGAACCTGCTGGAGGAAATGGGGCTGAGAGGCTGGCCGAAGACCAGTGGCTCGCGCGGAATGCACGTGAACGTGCGCATTCATCCGCGTTGGACATTCACTGAAGTGCGACGTGCTGCGCTCGCCTTGTCGCGCGAGATCGAGCGTAGGGTGCCGACACTCGCGACCTCGAAATGGTGGAAGGAAGAACGTCACGGAGTCTTTCTCGACTATAATCAAAACGCAAAGGATCGCACCACCTGCTCCGCGTATTCGATCCGGCCTCTGCCTGATGCGCGTGTGTCGGCGCCGCTGTCCTGGGATGAAGTTCCCGACTGCGATGCAGCCGATTTCACCGTGTTGACGATGCCGGACCGCTTCCAGAAGATCGGTGATCCGAACGCGAAAATGGACGATGAACCAGGTTCACTCGATCAATTACTCGAGCTAGCTGCTCGGGATGAGGCATCTGGCCTTGGTGACGCGCCCTGGCCGCCACATTTTCGGAAGATGGAAGGAGAGTCTGCGCGCGTCAGTCCCTCGCGGGCTAAAACCGCGAGGAAAAAAACTTCCTGAAAGTCATCGAAGGACGAATCCCGGGTCGGTTGCAGGGCGCTTCAACGCATTTGCTGCGATCCAGCCAGTCATGTACATCCACTGTGTCATCCGGGTGAGCTTCAGATAGTCGATTTTCTTTGGTTCGTCGCGCGGCGTGTGATAATCCGCATGCAGGTTCGTAGAAAAGAAAAGGGAAGGGACACCCCGCTCGGCGTATGGCACGTGGTCGCTGCGAAAGTACCAGCCCTCCGGGTGCGTCGGTCTGTCCCATAGTGAGTCGATCACGAACTTACCCGTGATGTTGTTGGCATCCATGGCCATCTGGACGAGATCCGCGGAGTTGCGATGCGGAGGCTGCGATCCCAGTAACGCTGCGCTGTCGGGATTGTTGCGGCCAATCATGTCACCGTTAAGGACAGCCGCAATCTGCGAGAGCGGAACCACAGGATGTGCAGCGTGATAGCGCGATCCAAGCAGGCCACGCTCCTCTGCGCCGTGGAAAATGAACAAGGCTGAGCGTTTGGACGGCTGCTTTATCCATGCGCGAGCGATTGCGAGAAGTGCAACGCTCGTCGAACCGTTATCGTCCGCGCCGTTCCAAATGGAGTCGCCCGCAACAGCGTAGCGCACACCATCGTGATCCTGATGCGAGCTAAAAAGCACATACTCGTTGCGCAGGATCGGGTCCGTGCCCGGCACGACGCCGATGATGTTCACCGATGGGGATTCAAAAGTCTCGGAGCGCAATCGGATGTCCATGATGTGTCCCGGAGTGCGAAGCTCGGGCAGCATGGTACTATGTGCAAGCAGCACTGGGATCGGTGCTGGAGGAGGCGCAGCAGGCGCGGGTGCGGCGGTGCTCGCTACCGGTGCGCGCACAAACCGGGGCACGCCACCAACCACGTCGTAGGCGCCGCGAAGCTGCGTCTTCGCGATTCCGTCGAATGCTATTTCTGCGATGGAATCTGCAACGAGTATGATGGCTGACGCACCGCGTCGAGTGAGCCGGCTGGCGAGCGGCGTGATCGCGGCCCGCGTGTAGTTCACTTCGTAGGTGTTTGTCGTCGTTCGCACACTGGTCGCGAGCGGCGGGCTCAACGTTGCGACGACTATCTTACCGCGAATGTCGACAGTGCTATCGCTGCCATCACCAATAAACATCGCCGGGCCTGTAACATCGGCGGCAGTATTCGATGCAGGAGTGATGTCAGTCCACAGAGTGAGCGTGCGATCGCCAGACTTGACCCGGCTCGTCGAGGTCGATATCCGCGTGCGGCGCATGTTGAACCACTGAAACCAGCTGCCAGCGTCGCCGCGCGGCGACAGGCCAATCTTTCGCATCTGTTCGCCGAGCCACATCGATGCGCGCATTTCGTCGAGAGTACCAGCTTCACGTCCCCGCATTTCATCGCCGGCGAGTGCATACATGTCGCGCTCGAGATCTGCCTGGTGGATAGCCGACATTGCAGGTGGAATGCGCTGTGCGGCCGAAGTCGCGGGAAGCATCGCCCCGGCACCAAGCGTTGCGAAGACAGACAATGCTATTGAAACGCGCGGGATGAATCGCATGACCTGACCTATCGTTTATAGTGACGACTGTTACAGGAATGAAGCAGTTCGCGAAAAATAACGGGACTTTCGCAAACCGCGATTAACGGCCGGCCGCGAAGATTTCCTTGAGCTCGTGAGGCGCGACGACCTCGAGCTGTTCGAAGGTGCAGTCACGAGGACGTTTGTCATCGCGCCAGCGTCGAAATTGCGCCGTGTGGCGGAAGCGTCCAGCCTGCATATGATCGTATGCAACCTCAACGACAAGCTCGGCACGCAATGGCTCCCACGATACGGTTTTCCCCTGACTCCATCGACTCTGCCCTCCTGGCTTGCGATGCGCTTCGGTATCTGTCGCCGGCTGACCCTCAACCCACGCGCGCCACGGGTGCCCCTCGAGCGCATTGGCCCGATAGGGTTTGAGAAGGGTCACCAACTCCTTGCGCTTGATGTCGGTGAAGCTTGCGCATACACCGACGTGCTCGAGGCTATCACCATCGTAGAGACCGAGCAACAATGATCCCACTCGATCTTTCTCCCCGCGCTTATGCCAGCGAAAACCGGCGACCACGCAGTCGCAATCGCGCTCGTGCTTCACCTTGAGCATTACGCGCTTGTCGGGTTCGTAGATGCCGGCAACCGGCTTGGCCATCACGCCGTCGAGCCC
>JANYKY010000155.1 GCA_025357975.1 Gemmatimonadaceae bacterium | reverse complement strand
GTCCGCGGGGGCCATCCCCAGCGCTTTCTCGAGCGCCTGATATCCGCCGCGCTTTTTCCAGCCGTCAAGGGTGCGCGCCTCGGTATCGCCGAAATACTGCGAAAGAATCGCGGTCTCGCGCTGATGCGATGGGTGCGGGTATCCCATTACGGCAGTCTTCCCAAAATCGCGGGCACCGTGTCCGGCGTTACCGACTCGAGGAACTCCTCATTGATCATCACGGGCGTCGCGAATCCACATGCGCCAAGGCATTCGACTTCAATCACTGTGTATTTATTGTCCGGGGACGTGACACCAAGCTCACCCGCTTTCGTGTGCTGAAGAAAAGCTTTCACCACGTCTTCGGCTCCGCAAATTCCGCAAGGCGAAGTGGTGCAAACCTGGATAAAATATTTTCCGACAGGATGCTGGTGATACATGGTGTAAAAAGTGACGACACCTTTTACGTATGCCGGAGTGAGCTCGAGAATCTCAGCAACTTCGGCCATTCCGTCTTCGCTGACCCAGCCGCGCTCACGCTGAATTATCCATAGCGCGGGAAGGAGTGCCGCCATCCTGGTGGGATAGCGCGCCATGATCGTGTCCAGCTCCTTGCGAACTTCGCCGGTGAACACCGCCAGGTACTGTGTCTCATGGCCGGAGCTATCGTGCGACGCGAGATCGGGTGACTCCACGCCTCCAACGCTCTTTGCACTCATCGGTCGATCTCTCCCATCACGATGTCGATGCTCGCATTGATCGCGATCACGTCCGAGAGAAGGTGTCCTTCGACCATCTTCGGAATAGCGGCAAGGTTGATGAACGAGGGCGGTCGGATGCGCCAGCGAGCGGGCTTCGATGTGCCATCGGATACCATATAGTAGCCCTTCTCGCCCTTTGGACTTTCGACGGCGACGTATGCCTCACCGATGGGCGGCCGCGGACCTTCCATCACTTGCTTGAAATGATGGATCATCGATTCCATTTCACTCGTTGCTTTCGACTTCGGAGGAAGAATGATGCGTGGATCGTCGATGTTCACAGGACCATCCGGAAGACGCTCGGCCGCCTGTGTCAGTATCTTGACCGACTGCCGCAGCTCTTCCATGCGCACGAGGAAGCGATCGTAGACATCTCCGTTAGTCCCAACAGGCACATCGAAGTCGTATGTCTCGTAGTCGAGATAGGGAAAATCTTTCCGGACGTCATAGTCGACGCCCGATGCCCGCAGCATTGGCCCGGACAGCCCCCAGTTGATAGCTTCTTCGGCGGTCATCACGCCAATCCCCGTAATGCGTCCCACCCAGATCGCATTGCGCGTAAGCATGCGATCGATCTCGTCGAGCGTTTGCGGAAAATTTCGAATGAACTGGCGCAACCCATCCATCCAGCCGGACGGAATATCGGCCGCCATTCCACCGACTCGCGTTGCTGAGGTCGTCAGCCGGGCACCAACCCAGCTCTCGAGCAGGTTGTAGATGTTCTCGCGTTCCTGAAAGGCCCAGAGGAACGGAGTGAACGCACCAATGTCGATGCAGAAGGTGCCGAGCCACACCAGGTGCGAAGCCATGCGCGACAACTCGGCGGCAATGACACGAAGCACGGTGCAACGCGGCGTGATATCGATTCCGAACAGTCGCTCAGCTCCAAGTGCGAACGCGACGTTGTTGCCGATCGAATTGAGATAATCTTCGCGATCAGTCCACGGAATGATCTGATTGTACTGCCGGTATTCGCCGATTTTCTCGAAGCCGCAATGCAGATAGCCCACATGCGGGATACAGCGGACCACTGTCTCGCCGTCGAGCTCGAGAACGAGTCGCAGCACGCCGTGCGTCGCCGGGTGCTGAGGGCCGATGTTGATCAGCATGTGATCGCCCGACAGTTCGGGCTCGGCTGATAGCGGAGCAGCGATATCGAGCGGCGAGCCGCCATCGTTCGTGACGAGAGGGATCCGCTGCGGGCGGCCCTGCGAGTCCATTCCAGTGGTCGATAGTTCGACTTCGATTGTGCGGTTGCCTGAGCCCATGCTACTCACCCGTCCGTTCGCCCTTGCGCAGGCGCTGCCGCATTTCTGATGGCAGGTCCTCGAAAGCATCGGCGATTGAAAGCTCTTCCATCGAATACTTCGCTTCGGGATTCTGGGCGAGCGCCTGCCTCAACTGTTCAGCGCGACTGAAACGGCCCCGAAGCGGGAAGTCCTTGCGAAGCGGAAATCCTTCCTTGTACTGCTCCCACATCAGGATGCGGCGAAGGTCGGGATGTCCCTTGAATCGGATTCCGAACATGTCGTAACACTCTCGCTCCATCCAGTCCGCCGATTTCCAGATGCTCCAAACGCTCGACACTTCAAGCGGCGCATTCTTTTCGAGCTGTACTTTCACTCTGAGAAATCGCCGAAACGGAAGCGAGCGCAGATGCCACACGACCTCGATCGGCTGTTCGAAGTCTCGCGATTCGACGGCGGTTATATCGCTCAGAAAGTCGTACTGCTGAGTGGGGTCATCATGAAGCCATTGCATCACTTCGAACACGCTCGCTCTCGTGACATATACTGTAGTCTCTCCCCAAATCACTTCAGAGCGAACGACATATCCCAGGAAGTGTTCGCCGATTGCAGCAGCACTTGGGTTGGGCTCGCCGCCGCGATGCGCGATGTTCCGCGGCGTCACGGGTGTGAGAGCGTTAGCGAGCGCACGCCCGGTGGTGACTATCTGTGTCTTATCGGTCACGGTGCGGAGCGAGTCTGATGGACAGAATTTCCAAACGGCTCGCCGAGCTCGTCGATGACTGACGGGGGAATGTAGAGCTGGCTTGTGGGATCGGGATACATCTCTTCGCGCAGCCGATTGTCTACGCGGCGCTCGCTCATCACCTTCTCCTGCAGCATCCGAATACCATAGATGAGCCCTTCAGGCCTCGGCGGGCATCCGGGGACATAGACATCTACTGGGATGATCGTGTCGATTCCCTGCACTACCGCATAGTTGTCGAACATGCCGCCGGTAGATGCGCACGCACCCATCGATATCGACCATTTGGGCTGGGGCATCTGCTGCCAGATCCGGCGAATGATTGGAGCCAGCTTGAATGGCACGCGGCCCGCGCAGATGAGCACGTCGGCCTGACGGGGCGAGAAGCTCATTCGCTCCATGCCGAAACGCGCAAGGTCGAAGCGACTTGCGGCCGTGGCCATGAACTCGATTGCGCAGCAGGCTGTGCCAAACGGCATTGGCCAGAGCGAGTTTGCCCTTCCCCAGTTCACGAGAAAATCAAGCCGCGTGGCGACCCAACCTTCCTGATTCTGGGGCTCGTAAGAGACGGTTCTCGTCTCCGGACGTGGGGTCAATCCCATTGCAACGCTCCCTTCTTCCAGACGTAAGCGAGCCCAACCAGCAGAATCGCCATGAACACCAGCATTTCCCCGAGTCCGAAAAATGAGACGTGACCTGTCGGGCAGGTATTGGCCTGCAGTACCGGCACCGAGCAGGAGAGCTGCTTGTAGTAGACTCCCCACGGGATCATGAACACTGTCTCGATGTCGAACACGATGAACAGAATCGCGACAAGGTAAAACTTTATGGAAAAACGCTCTCTGGCGTCGCCCAGCGGCGGAATGCCGGATTCGTACGGCGTTTGCTTGACTGGGGTCGGTCGGGAACGGACTGTGAGAGCGGAAAGGGCGATTATGAGCAGCCCATTCATCACCACGAACCCAAGCAACATCAAGACCGGCAAGTACGCGCGACTCATGGAGTTCCCGACTTCGTGAAATATTTCACTAACTTGTTGACGACCAAAATCTATCGTGATTGAGGGTGCACATGGAAGGGGCGGACCGTAGCCTCGAGTGACTCATTTTACTACATTCACCCGCCTGCAAAACTCGGCTGCAGTTGGTGCCGCACCTCCGCAAAATCCTATCCAATAAATGTCTATTCAGTCCGATCGCTGGATCACCCAGATGGCGCAGGACCACGGCATGATCGACCCGTTCGAAAACAGCCAGGTGAGATCGGGAGTGATCTCATACGGTGTGAGCTCGTACGGCTACGACATGCGAGTCGCGAACGAGTTCCGGATATTCACCAATGTTCTCAACTCGATCGTCGATCCAAAGGAGTTCGACCCGAATTCTTTTGTGAACTTCAGCGGCGACGTCTGCATCGTTCCGCCGAACTCATTCGCGCTGGCGAGGTCGGTCGAATATTTCCGGATTCCGCGGAATATTCTGACGGTAACGGTGGGCAAATCGACCTACGCGCGCTGCGGCATCATCACTAACGTCACGCCGCTGGAGCCTGAGTGGGAAGGCCACGTAACCTTGGAGATCTCGAACACTACTCCCCTCCCCGCGAAGATCTACGCGAATGAAGGAATTGCGCAGGTTCTTTTCTTCAAAGGAGAGGAAGAACCTCTCATTTCCTACAAGGACAAAAAAGGGAAATACCAGGGCCAGACCGGTGTGACGCTGCCGAAACTGTAGACTGGGTCTTCTGCGCAAAAGCCGGAACCCTCTTTCGAGAGTCCCGGCTCGCTGCTGGGAGAGGCGGCTTCAAGTGTTACTGCCCACCGCCTCCAACGCGGGCAGCGCGCGGGTGCGCGCTAGTGACCGTTATTCTTGATGGCCACCGTCTTCTGGATCGAGGACTTCAACCCTGAAGCGTCGCTCACTGTGAGGCCGACGACCACCGAGTAGTTGCCCTTGCTGGAATAATTGTGCGTCGTGTACGGGCTCGAAGCCGTGATGTTTGCCGCACCGTCACCGAAACTCCATTGGAAACTCGTGACGCCGGTGTCGTCCCGCGAACTTGATCCGTCGAATGAACAGCTCGCCTTGTTGCAGCTGACGGTGAAGGCCGCCGTCGGTGCCGTGTTCGAGGGCGTTGGGGCTGGCGGCGGTGGCGGGGGTGGCGCCGGCGCCGGTGGCGGCGGTGGAGCAGGCGCCGGTGGTGG
>JANYKY010000137.1 GCA_025357975.1 Gemmatimonadaceae bacterium | reverse complement strand
CGCCAACGCGGCGATTCGCAGGTTGATCGATTTCCGCCCGACCGAAATAAAATTCACCGCGGGAAACTACGGAGTTTCCGGCTTTCTCGCCCGGTCTCCCTGGCGCCTCTCGGAAACCTCGCGATCCTGCCGGCGGCGCTCGCCCGCGGTGTCGACGAGTGCAAGAACCGCCTGGATCAGGCCGTAAGCGGTCACGCCAAACGCGACGAGTGCAAGCGCGGCGAGAAGCCCTTCAACAAGGGTCGAGAAATCGTTCTTGATGACCACGACGGTCGCCGCTGCGGCGACGATGGCAGAGACGACGGCGATTGTCATCGCCGTCGCAACTGATGGACCCCGTTGAATCGGGGTTTTTACCGTCATATTCTCCTGCGTATCGAACGGCGTATTTGTCATGCGTTTTTGCCGGTCATGTGCGGCGTCTGGCGGTGCATTTCTGTCCGATCAATATCATTGTTTGTGCCGTGCTCACGGCTGGACCCGTCACCACGTGTTCCCTGATTCGCCGGATCAAGAGTTACTACGTCCACTTACGTATAGGCGCGCACCAGGGGCAAGTGCAAGTTATCAGCGTGAAGGCGGCACATCACTGAGTTCATGAATGAATGTGGTGTGCGAAAACCAGGGCCGGAGGCCGAGATGGATGTCCATGCAGATTTCGAGAGTCAAATACTCGAACGAATTGGCAGACTGGAAAGCGCTGTTTCGGCGCTGTCCAGGCGGGTTGACGGTATGCCGGCTCCACGCCCGATCCCGAGCGCGGCTGCGCGAGCACCACAAAAGCCGGTCCATCTCGCGCCCTCACGAGGAGCCGATTGGTGGCTGGCACGCGCCGGCGCAGCGCTCACGCTTGTGGCCCTGATCCTTTTGTATCAGTACGCAGTTGGTCATGGGTGGATCACGCCGGCGGTGCGTGTCATGACCGGGGTTGCAGTCGGAGCCGGACTGATGTACTGGGGACGAAAGCTTACCCCTGCGTCAGATAAAGCGGCAGCTCCCGTTGCACTTCGCGAGCTGATGATGGGTGCCGGACTAGGAGCATGGTACGTCAGTGCGTTTGCGGCATCGGCTTCCTATCATCTCATATCGATCCCGACTGCCCGCTTCATTTTTCTCATCCTCAGCATATCGGGCGGGTTCATCGCCCTGAACGAACGACGCGCTCTTCTGGCAATGATCGCCATTGGAACCGGCTTCGCCACACCGGCGCTTCTGTCGAGCACCAGCAACTCCCTCCCCGCTTACGTTCTGTTTCTTTCGGTACTCGGTGCCCTCAGCGTCTACCTGTATCTCATGCGCGGCTGGCAGTCGATACTGTGGATCTCGTTTTTCTCGATGTGGGGAAGTATTTACGGTTCGATCGGCCTTATGCGCAGTGCGGACGGTCCCGGCGCGACGCAGCCTCTTTTCGGATTTGATCGACTGAGCGTCACGCTTCTCACGCTCGCCATGACCTACGCGTTTGTCCGGGCACCGGTCATGCGCAGAACGCTCATTGCGACAGGGTCAGATCGATACCCTGCGCCAATCCGCTCCCCCTTCGCAGCGAATTGGCTCGGCGAAACTGGACGGTTCTTCACGCTATTCAGTACGCATGCAGGCCAGTCGGATTCGCTGTCGGCATGGGTCATTACGCTCGCGGCACCGCTCGTCGGACTTTCACTTTTGTCACATGCGTGGATGCTTAATGGCTACGCGTCGGGCCTCCTCGCCATGTTCGCGGCGGCAATCGCGTTCAATCGATTCGATTCTTCAACGGAAGCGCATGGAGAAGTCAAAGACATCTTCGGAGCGGCAGTGATTGTATGGAGTCTTGGCGGTGCGTTGTCGATTGGACGCTCGGTCGCTGGCTTTGCAGTGATCGATGCAAATGCGGTCTCCCTCTCTATCGTTGCCATCTACTCGATAGTCATCGTCACGCTGCTGTCTGCGCCTCGGTTTGCCACTCCGTTAGCCGTGGGCCGGCTTCTCGCAGGGATCGCAGTCGCGGCAGTCCTCGTACCGGAGGTTGCGCTCTTTGGTAGCGGTGCAGTGCGTGGCGCTCTCGGCCCGATGCAGACGGTTGCTGAAGTCCTCGCAATCGCAGCCGGAATTCTCGCAGCGCTCGAAATGGCGAAGAGCATCGTCAAGAGAGAAGTGCTTGTGCCCTTTCAATTGGCGGTGTACGGCGCGTTTCTTCTGGTGGATGCGCGAGTGCTGGGTGCCATCTGGTTGCCAATCGTTACGGCGACTTATGCTATTGTCGGGACGGCGCTTCTCATTCGCGGACGAGGTGAGCAAGGAAAGGTGATGCGAAGAACTGGCGCAGCGACGATCGCGCTGGTGATTGCACGCCTCTTGTTCATCGACCTGGTTGGTGTGGACACTATCTGGCGCGTACTGCTATTCCTTGGATGTGGTGCGCTGTTCTTATTCGCCAGCTACTGGATGCAGAATGTATCCACCCCACCTGCACCAGACGCCGTGTGACATCCCCCAAACCCTTCAACTACGATTCAATCGCCGATACATATGCGGCTGGTATAGACGAAGCTCCGCACAACGCGCTGTACGAACGGCCCGCAATGCTTGCTCTCATGCCAGGCGTTGCGGGAACGCGGATTCTCGACGCCGGTTGTGGAGGCGGATGGTATTCGGAACAACTTCTTCATCGCGGTGCGGATGTTGATGCTGTCGATGGCAGCACCGCGATGGTTGAACATGCGCGGGCACGTCTTGCAACGCAGGTCAGCGAAGGTGGGCAGGGCCGCTTGTCGATTCAGTATGCTGACCTCGCCAGCACTCTTCCATTCGCAAATGAACGATTCGACGGAATCATCAGCCCGCTCGTTCTCCATTATATCGAAGACTGGCGGCCGACTCTGTGCGAATTTCGCCGGGTTCTCAAACCCGAAGGCTGGCTGCTTTTCTCCACTCATCATCCTGCTGCCGAGATGGTGCGCTTCGCTCCGCGCGATTACTTCAAGGTCGAGCACGTTGTGGACACGTGGAGCTGGCTCGGTCAGGTGGAGTTCTATCGACGCCCGTTGACTGAGATATCATCCTCACTTTCGGACGCCGGATACATCATCGATCGACTCGTTGAGCCAATGCCGACACAAGAATTTCTTGCGGTCAAGCCGGAGAGTTACGCCGAGTTGATGCGGCGGCCGGAGTTCCTGATTGTATTGGCGCGACTGCCGGCAACAGTCACGCGCTGACAAACGCTTCGGTTCTCACTGCCGGCACGGCGCGTAGGGATCCGGCTTCGGCTTGTCGATTCGAACCCGACCGTTCCGATCAGCGATGGCGACCGCGACGTCGTGTACGAAATGAGCTACGTTCGCGAGACCTTCATAGTCGATGTATTGCGCTTCATCAGTGACCTGATGGTAGTCCTGGTGGTAACCGCGTGATATGAACGCGATTGGAATTCCGCTGCGCGCATACATATAGTGATCGCTCCGGCAATACCGATTCATCACGTTGCCTGGCGCGTCGAACGTGTAGTCGATCAGGTACGGCGTCGTGCGCTGGGCGTTGACCGAATCGACGAGATTGCCCAGATCGGTCGAGAGCCGGCGTGACCCAATGACCTGAAGGTTGCGAGGTCCGCCGGTCGGCAGGTCAGAAGCAGCCCCTCTGCCAACCATGTCCATGTTGAGCTGCGCAACGATCGAATCGTGCGGAACGGTGGTGTGCGCAGTGAACCAGGCGGAGCCGAGGAGGCCTGCTTCTTCGGCGGTGTGCCATATCATGATGATGGAGCGTCGCGGCCGCTTGCCAGATACGAATGCCTCTGCAATTTCGAGCAATGCGACCGATCCAGACCCGTCGTCGTCCGCGCCGTTGTATACCGAGTCGAGTCGAGCCGGATGAATTTTGCGAAGGCCATCGACTATTGAGCGAATTCGCGTCCACTGTTCCGGTGACGGTTGCGATGCGGGAGTCTGCGCTCCCTGTGGACGCATGATGCGATTGAACGCCCTTAATGAATCGTGATCCACCGGATGGGCCAGCATGCCGAGGTGATCGCTATGTGCGCCGATTGCGACATATTCGTTGCGCAGCAGTGGGTCCGAGCCGCGCAGAATCGCGATGACATTTCGTGCCGGGGCTTCGACTGGCCGCTCTACGAACATGACGTTGGCGCTGATGCTCGTGCCGCGCGCGCCCGGCGTTAGCGATGCCAGTGGAGCACCCATTATCGTTTCCGCAGCGGACGTGGAAACGACAATCGCCATCGGACGATGAACGCTCGCTGTGTCGGTCGCAGAAAGTCCATTGCCGCGTGAACGCAGCGATGTTGCTGCCACGGGTGTGACGAGATCGAGGGCAGCAACGACGACTGCTGCGGCGGACGAATAACGTAATGCAGAAATCGCGAGGGGCGTCGAGTACGCACCTGATGGCTTGCCGGTGGCGCCCAGCGGGGCATCGAGCACGATGATGCGTCCTGCGACATCGGCGTGAGCGAGTGTTGTGGAGGAATCGCCAGCCCGTCCGCCGTAGATAACGGGAATCGCTGTTCCGTGCAGGCTCGAGCCGGCGCGAAAAGTCGGAGTGGGCCTTACGGGAACGAAGTCGTTGAACAGGATGAACGAGCTCGCACCGGCGGATAATGTCGACGCTGAATCGACGTACCGCCGCACCATCGGGATCACCTGAAACCAGGTGTTGTTTTCGCCACCAGGTTCGAGCCCGAGCCGCGCCACTTCATGCGACAGGTAGGTGGTCATCCTGAAGTTGCCGACGCCGCCCGCTTCGCGGCCCTTCATCGAGTCGTCAGCGACAATCGACATGCGTGCGCGGGTATCGCCACTGGTGATCGATGGAGACGTGGCCAACGGAGCGGGCGGCGTGCCAGCAGTGCAGCTAACCGTTGCCAGCGCCGCGAGAGTTGTCGAAATCCGAGGGACATTCATGGCTTGAAATATCGCTCGGTGCAGCCCGGAATTCTTGACCGGGAATGGCGGGCGGCTTATCCTGCCCGCCATGACGGACACCGGGAAAGGGATCTCAAGTTCCTCGATCAACATCTGGAAGAGTTTGCGCGGCTTGCCGCGGGATGTCTGGGTTCTGTCCATCGCATCGCTCATCAACCGCGCGGGCACGATGGTGCTCCCATTCCTCGTGCTGTACCTGACTCGTCAGCTTGGATTCACGGCGGCAAGCGCCGGACTGGCTCTTGGTATATACGGATTTGGTTCGATCATTATCTCTCCGATCGCCGGCCGGCTGTGCGATGTAACGGGCCCGCTTCCGATAATGCGTTGGTCGCTGATCGGGACAGGGATTCTCCTTTTCGTTTTTCCCCTCGTCCGGAGTTATTACGGCATTCTCACCATCACGTTCCTATGGGCGCTGATCAGTGAGTGTTTCCGTCCCGCCACGCTTACACTCGTCGCGAGCGTAGTTACGGCTGAGCAGCGAAAGCCTGCGTTCGCCCTGGTTCGCCTCGCGATCAACCTCGGAATGAGCATCGGGCCGGCGGTGGCGGGATTTCTGGCGGCGAAGTCCTTCGGATGGATATTTCTGGTCGACGGCGCCACGACGATTATCGCCGGCATTGTCCTCATCGCGATTCCCTTTGCGGCAGTTGTGGACTTTGCAACGGAGCGCGATGCGCACCTCGGCCAACACGCCGTGGAGTCACCGTCGGTATCCGGAGACAGGCGCATGATGGTCTTTCTTTCTGCGATTTTCCTGACCGGCGTCGTGTTCTTTCAGCACGAAGGTCCGATGTCACTCTTTCTTGTCCACGACCTTGGATTGTCGCCTGCGTTTTATGGCGGCCTGTTCACCATCAACACCTTGATGATCGTTTTCATGGAAGTGCCATTGAATGGGGCAACGGCACGGTGGCCGCACGCGCGGGCACTCGCGTTGGGGTCGCTGCTCTTTGCGGTTGGGTCGGGCGCGTTCGCGTTTGCGACCGGCCCAGGGATCATCATCGCGGGCGTGGTGATCTGGACCTTCGGGGAGATGATGCTATTTCCGCAGGCCGCAGCGTACGTGGCGGAGATTGCGCCACCAGCGAAACGCGGCGCATACATGGGCGCGTACTCGCTGGCCTTCAATATCTCTTTTGCCGTTGGGCCATGGGCCGGCACCGTCGTCTTCGCCCGGTACGGAGCGAAGCCACTTTGGCTTGGCGTATTTGCCGTCGGGTTGGTCGCCTCGTTGATGATGACCCAGGTGGCCTCGTTACCACCGGCCCCGGAGCCTGCACCAGCCTGAGAACGGTTGGTTATTATTACGCGGTGAATCCTACTTCGCGAACCCGGCGCGCGCGCGCGGCGAATTTTTTGTTCGTCCTTTTCATCGCGTCAGCCATCGCCGCATGTGGCCGCGAACCGACCGATCCGTCGTCGAGTGACTTGACGGGACAATGGAGATCGTTCGATCAGGATCTTTACATCCGCAACATTCGACTTGTTCTGGTTCAACCAGCGCCGGGAATCATCGCTGGCAAGTGGACAGCGGACGGGCGCACTGATAACGCATGCACGCCGGGCGCGGCGTGCGGCGATTCGAGCATCGTCACTGGCCGTAACGAAGTGTCGCAGGTGGTCCTCGACTTGTTGGGTGCCGGCACATTTGTCGGCGAGCTCGCGACTCAGGATACGCTCAAGGGAATTATCCGCTCGCGAGGCACCAACTATCACGTCAAGTTCGGGAGATAACTGTTGAAAATTCAGAATGTCTTCATTGCTGCGCTGTTCAGCATCGCCGCGGGCGTCCTCGTGCCGTCGAATCTGATCGCCCAGGCGACGGAAAAGCAGCGCGTGCAGCTGTCGCAGATCGATTCGACACGGACAATTTCGGTTACGACTCTCGATGGATCAACTTTCGTCGGACGAGTAGTTGCAACTCGCCCGGAATCGATCGACCTCGTTACTTCGGCGGGAAAGTTACGATTGCATTCGCGAGTATGAAGCCGGCGTCGCTCGGAAGTCGACACTGTTCAACCTTGTCGGACAGAGCGCGATTTTTCCAGGCATCCCCCGTTCGTAAGCTTCGTATACAAATTCTGAAACAAAAATTCTAAAACTGAGAGGTCGCATGCGGCGTTTTCGCGCTGTATGGATCGTCGTTGTCCTGTTCGTGCTCTTCACGGCCTTTCCGGGCGCTGTCAGCTACGCCACTGACCTGCTGTGGTTCCGCGAGGTCGGATTCCAATCGGTTTTCCTCACGGAATTCATCGCGAAAATTGCTCTGTTCCTTGTTGCGGGTGTAGTCGCCTACACGTTCATCATGCTCAACCTGGCGTATGCCGCCGGCGGAGTCTCGAAAGCGCCTGTCTTGTGGCGCGTAAGCCCCGAGCTTCCTCCGGTTGACATCGCCCGATCGCTGTCCCGGCTAGTAAAGCCTGTCGGTCTTGTCTTCGCGGTGATCTTTGCGTTGACGGCAGCCGCAAACTGGATGGAGGTGCTCCAGCTTCTTCATCATACCGCCTTCCACGTAGCCGATCCCGTGTTCGGAAAGGACGTTGGCTGGTATGTCTTCGTGCTTCCAGCGCTGGCAACTCTCATCGGTATGGCTCGAGGCCTGGTCATCATCACGCTCGTTGCTTCGCTCTTCATGCACATGCTTCGCGGCCGGGTGACTTTCCCGCCGCAACGGGTCGGGCTTCAGCCGCCCGCTGACAGGCACATTGCCGCGCTTCTCGTCGCGTTTCTGCTTCTCACTGCTGTGCAGATATGGGTCGTCAGGATTCCTGAGCTCCTTTACAGCACCACCGGCCCATTGGTCGGAGCCAGTTATACAGACCTGCACGCGAATTACCCGGCTCTTCACATCATCGCGTTCACGGCGCTCGCCGGAGTCGCGCTCGTTATCTATGGAATGCTGCGCCAAAAGATTGTCTGGTTCACATTCCTGTCGTTCATCGCTTACGTAGCCGTGTCGATCGTTGTCGGCGGACTATTCCCATGGGGCATGCAGCGCTTCATTGTCGCGCCAACCGAGCTCACGCGTGAAGCGCCCCAGCTCAAGAGTCACATCATCGCCACTCGCGCCGCATGGGGGCTAGACAAGGTCGAGATGCGCGACCTCAGCGGCGAAGCAAAACTGACTATCGACGACATTCGCAGGAACTCGCCAACAGTCGAGAACGTCCGGCTCTGGGACCGTGATCCGCTTCTGCAGACGTTTGGACAGCTTCAGGAGATTCGTACTTATTACGATTTCATTTCAGTCGATGACGATCGCTATCAGATCAACGGGCGCTACCGACAGGTTCTGTTATCGCCGCGCGAGCTGAATTCGGAGTCGCTCCCTACAAAGGCGTTCATCAACGAGCATCTCACCTTCACGCACGGTATGGGCCTCACACTTGGTCCGGTAAACGCGGTCACGTCAGAAGGACTTCCCGTTCTGTTCGTGAAGGATCTTCCTCCGGTGTCGACAGTTTCGCTCAAGGTGCAGCGGCCGCAAATCTATTTCGGTGAGCTCACGACGGATTATGTATTCGTCAACACTCATCAGGCCGAATTCGATTACCCCTCCGGTGAACAGAATGTCACGACTCACTACAAGGGAACCGGCGGCGTACGAGTCGGGTCATTCTTCCGGCGCGCAATGTTTGCGCTTCACTTCGGTGCGCTCAATATCCTACTGTCAGGAGACATCACTCCGGATAGTCGCGTGCTGTACAATCGGAAGATCAATGACCGCGTGCGAATGGCGTTGCCCTTCCTCTCGTTCGATGAGGATCCGTACCTGATCGTCACGGACAGCGGCGAGCTCAAGTGGATGCTCGACGGATACACGTCCACAGATCGCTATCCGTATTCGCAGAGTCTCGGCAACGGCGTCAACTACATGCGAAACAGCGTGAAGGTCGTCATCGATGCATACAACGGGTCGATCGACGCGTACGTGGTCGATCCGATGGATCCAATCGCCGCGACATACGGAAAGATTTTTCCCGGAATCCTCAAGCCGATCGGTGCAATGCCTGCTGATCTGCGCGCGCACATGCGTTATCCGACGGACTTGTTTCGCATTCAGACTTCATTGTTTGCCACGTATCACATGGACGCGCCGGAGACGTTCTATCACCGGGAAGATCAGTGGCAGGCTCCAGCCCTGGGCGACCAGCAGGATCTGACGCAGAGATTCATGCGTCACATCGTGATGAAGCTGCCTGAAGAAAAGAAAGAGGAATACATCTTCATGGCTCCTTTCACGCCAAAAGGAAAAGACAATCTCGCGTCTTGGATGATTGCTCGAAATGATGGTCCACAGTACGGAAAACTCAGCGTCTACCGTTTCCCGAAACAGAGCCTTGTCTATGGCCCGCGGCAGATCACGGCGCGCAT
>JANYKY010000130.1 GCA_025357975.1 Gemmatimonadaceae bacterium | reverse complement strand
TACGCCGACTTCAACCTGCTCAAGTTCCCGGATAGAGCGCAGGCGATGGCAAAGATCAAGGATCTCACCCTGCTCTCCGATATCTTTCCGACGGGCTATCACGGCGCGGTGACGGCGGGTGTCGGGCCCGGTTCGATCGTGTATGTCGCCGGAGCCGGACCGGTTGGTCTTGCATGCGCGGCTTCCTGCCACTTGCTCGGAGCGGCCGTTGTCATCGTCGGGGACATGATCGCGGAGCGGCTAGCACAGGCGAAGAGCTTTGGCTGCGAAGTCGTCGACCTGACCAAGGACGTGTCTCTCGCCGATCAGATCGCGCAGATCATCGGTACGCCGGAGGTGGATGCGGCCGTCGATTGCGTTGGCTTCGAGGCCCGCGGAATGGGTCACCAGTGCGGTGTTGAGCGGCCCGCCACCGTCCTGAACTCGGTCATGGAAGTGACTCGCGCCGGAGGTGCGATCGGTATTCCAGGGTTGTATGTGACGGGAGATCCGGGTGGCGTCGACGATAACGCGAAGGTTGGCAATTTGGGAATCCGCATTGGACTCGGCTGGGCGAAATCACACGTTTTCGTCACTGGCCAATGCCCGGTGATGCGATACCACCGTCAATTGATGCAGGCGATCCTCTACGAAAAAATCCAGATTGCGAAGGCCGTGAACGTGACCGTCATCGGTCTCGATCAAGGACCACAGGGCTATCACGATTTTGACAAAGGCGCGGCGCGCAAGTTTGTCATCGATCCACACGCGATGATCGCCGCCTAGAAGCGTCTCGCATCCACGGAGCAATATGTTGAAGAGCGCACTACGCCGGGATTTCGTCCGCAAGCTTCTGGGACTGGGAACGGCGGCAGCCGCCGCTTCAAGCGGCGCGGTTGCTGCGATGCAATCGGGAGGGACTTCGAGGCCGGACGCAGCCGGGCTTTCGAGCCCCGGTGGCCTGACGAATTTGTATCAGGCGCGTAGCGGCCGCAGCCGGCGCGCGTCGAGTTGGGATCGCACCGGACGAAACAACGACTATCTGACTGTCGCGCCCGGCGCGACGGCCACGATCGCGGACATCTCCGGCGCCGGGTGCATCCGGCACATGTGGATCACCATCGCGCATGAAGAGAAAGACTTTCTGCGGCGCGACGTGCTTCGGGCGTATTGGGACGGCGAAACCACGCCGAGCATCGAATCGCCAGTCGGCGATTTTTTCGGCGTCGGACACGCGCGCGCCACCAACTATTGGTCGATGCCGTTGAACATGGTCACCGGCGGGAAGCCGGAGAAGGAAGCCCGTGCGGCGATGAACTGCTACTTCCCCATGCCGTTCGCCCGGGGAGCCAAGTTGACCATCGAGAACCAGGGCGTCAAGCCGATTCGTGCACTCTATTTCAACATTGACTACGAGCAGCATAGTGCCGTGCCTGACGATGCGCTCCGCTTTCATGCCCACTGGCGGCGCGTGAACCCCACCCCCGGTACCGTGGACCTGACGAACCGGAGCAATGGATTTCTCAAAGTCAACGAGGTCGTAAATCTAGACGGAAAGAGCAACTACGTCATCATGGAAGCATCCGGGCGTGGCCACTACGTCGGCTGCAACCTGTCGATCGATCACATCAATCCGATTCCTAACTTCGGCTGGTTCGGCGAAGGCGACGACATGATTCATGTGGATGGCGAAGTGTCGCCATCGATGATTGGCACCGGAACCGAAGACTACTTTTGCGCCGCGTGGGGCTACCCCGGGGGCTTCAATGCAATGCCGTATCATGGAATCTCGCTGGCAGGTCCGCATGACGACCTCATCGAATTTCAGGGAAAGTGGACCATGTACCGGTATCATATTGAAGACCCCGTGATGTTCAACAAGTCCATCAAAGTGACGATTGAGCACGGTCACGGCAACTCGCAGTCGAACGACTATTCCTCGGTCGGTTATTGGTATCAGACCGAGCCGCACTCTCCTTTCCCCGCGCTGCCCGCTGTGGATCAGCGGCTGCCGCTTTCTGAAGACGCAAGTACACGCAGCTATTGGAAAACCCGCTAGCGCATTCGGCCAGATGCACAGTCAGCGGCGAATTCTTTTCCAGCGGTTGCAGGGTCTCCTCGGTCTCGCGATCATTCTTTTATTGGCAGTACTGCTCAGCCCGAGGTCGTCGACCGGAGATCGTATCTTCCTTGAGGTCGGCAACCTCACGGACATCCTCAGGCAGGTGTCTGAAATCGGCGTGATGGCGCTCGGGATGACGCTCGTCATTCTTACCAGTGGGATCGATCTCAGCGTCGGCAGCACGCTCGCGCTGTCGACGGCGGGATTCTTGATCTCGGGCAGTGGACTATGCGCTTTCGCGGAGGTTGCGCCAACCGTGGCGGCGCTAGCGGCGGCGCCGAGCACGGCATCGCGGTTCCCGCTCAGGTGGACATATTCGCCGTCGACTCGCGCAACGTCGTCGAGCATCACGTATTGGTGCTCGCCATCAGGCGAAGCATCCTTGATCAGCTTGATGCGGCCGCCCTCGATCGCGTCGATCTTGCCGACGCGCTGGCCGTCGGAATCGAGCACATCCATGTCCTGGCGAAGTTGATGGCGGTCGATCATGAAATTACTCCCTGT
>JANYKY010000117.1 GCA_025357975.1 Gemmatimonadaceae bacterium | reverse complement strand
TCCTGATTCGGCAGCGCAACCAAACCCATGAGGCTGTTGCCGAAAATCTCGCAGTCGCTATCCGAGTAACCACCAACGAAAATGGCCCACTAACTCAGGTCAATCGCCAACCGCTTCGGAACGCATCCAATCTCCGGAGACTCCGCCGCTTTTCTCGACGAGTGCGATTCGATTGATGATCATTCCGCGATCGATCGCCTTTGCCATGTCGTAGATGGTGAGCAGGGCGACACTGGCTGCTGTAAGGGCTTCCATTTCAACGCCGGTAGGCCCGGTCGTGCGCGCCTGAGTCTCCACTCGCACACCGGGAAGGGACTCATCGAGCGAGAAATCGACTCGAACGTCCGTGAGCGAAATCTGGTGGCAGAGCGGAATTATTTCTGAGGTACGCTTCGCCGCCATGATGGCGGCAATCCGTGCGACGCCGAGCACGTCGCCTTTTTCGATGCCGTTCGCACGTATTGCTTCGAGCGTGGCAGTATCCATCGAGATGACGCCGCGAGCGGTTGCGACCCGGACCGTGTGCTGCTTGCTACTCACGTCGACCATTTTCGCGACGCCGGACTCATCGATGTGCGACATGCGCGTCATCGGAGGGCCGACGAGAGGTCGTGGAGCAGGCCAGCGGTAATCAGCTGCGGATTCACGTTTCCGCCGGCTCGAACTTTTGCCAGACCGACAAGATCAGCGGCACGGCTTGCGGCGACTGCGCGCTCATTGTTCCCGTCGTGCAGTGCGGCGCGCATTCGTTCTCCGAGAATGATGATGAGTGAATCCAGGATATCCGTAAAACTTCCTCGCGCGCCAGACGCACCCACGCCCATCGCTGCCGCATGTCGCGACGACGAATGCGGCGCGATCGCGGCATCGATGAGCCTTCGCGCGGAAGCCATGGCCTTGCCGCGCGCCTCGCCGCCGAAAAGTGTACCGGGTGCTGATCCAGCGAGCTGCAGCAACTCGTTCAATGTTTTTTTCTGCGGTCCCGTTTTGTCCAGTGCCGTCGAGACGACAGGATCGGAGAGGAACTGGCGCACCGCTGATTCTGAAATGCCCGGAACTCGGACCGCGACAGCGCGCGATCTAACTGTTGGAAGCAGGGCACCCGGCTCGCTCGATGTCAAAATGATCGTCGTCTTGTCGCTCGGCTCTTCCAGCATTTTCAGGAACGCGTTGGCGGCTTGATCTGCACCTTCCTGCGAGACCATTCTCTCGGCGTCACCGATAACGAAAATTTTTCGTCTTGCCATCGCCGGAGTGACCGATGCTTCGCGCACGATCGCTCGCACAGTCGCGACGAAAATGCCTTCGTTCCCGGGCGGTGAAGGGTAAAGGCCCCCATTCGCGAGACGTTCCGCGATTGCGTCGCGATAGTCATCTCGCACGTCTTCGAGATCCGGGTCGGCGTCCTTGGGACGCGGGCGCGGAAAATACCAATGCAAATCAGGATGAGTGAGATTCACCGCGTACTGGCAGCTGCGGCAATGTCCACATGGAGCTGGAGTGTTCTCGCATACCAGTAGCTGCCCAAGCCACAACGCGAGTCGTTGTTTCCCAACTCCACGAGGCCCGTGAAAGAGCAAACTTCCAGGCAGTGTTCCTGACGAAGCTGCGCTCGAGAGGCGCAACTTGAGATCTTCGTGACCGTAAAGATCGACGAGCCGCACTAACGGACCCGTATCACAGCAGTTGTTGGATTGTCATGCTGACTGAAGACCAGCGAATAATTGCCCGCATGCGCTGGTGTGAATTCGAAGTCGTAGATCTCACCTGAGCCGAATGTTAGCTGCGCTGGCCTCGACGTCGCCTGATCGAACAAGAGGCGATCGATATCACTGTCGTAAGTCTTTCCCTTTTCCAGGACGATGATCGGCCCGAATGCGCCGGAGCTGATCTGCTGAAATTCGTTGAAGTGCGAGTGGTACATGAAAGTGCCTGCTCGCTGAGGAGTGAAATGGATTGTGAGCGAGTCATTGGGGCCGATTGATGGCAGAAGATGCGTGTCGGTGCCGCTGACGCCCGGAACCCCGTCCGGATAGCTATCGAGCTCGACGCCGTGCCAGTGGACGGAGGCACGATCGGTTTTACGGTTTACAATTGTGACCGCAACTGGCGCGTCTTTTCCGAGCATCAGAGTCGGTCCTGGCACCGGCATCGCTGACAGGTCCGCCTCGGCCGGCGTTCCGCCCAGTACAAATGAATATCCAGGCTTGTTCCCGTAGACATTCGCCTTGCTTCGCATGATGTCTCCCTGGACGACGACGATTGCACCGTTGAGCTGGCTGTCGCTGCCGTCGCGTCCAGTTGGCGGGCTGTGGGCGACGGTGCCTACATAATAGAAGGTGCCGGCTGAGTCGGGTTTGAAAGAGACCACGGTCGATCGGCCAGGCGCGATCACCACGCTGTCGCGCAAACCGCGTTTTTCACCAAAACCAAATACCGTTAGCGGACGGTCCAGGGAATTAGCGAGAGTGGCTCGAACAGTTTGTCCAAGCGTCAGTCGAACTACTGGTCCGGGATCCTGCAGCGGCCGGTTCGGTTCTCCCCAGGCGGCAATTCGAATTGCGGTGCCACCAACACCTTCGGGATACCATGTTCCGCGAGCAGCGATCAATGATACTTCGAGCGTCCCGTTACGGAGGCGACCGGCGGACTCCACGTTGTCGTTCGCCCTGATCGTCGCACGGGCGCGGGCGGGCGTGACTGCTGGAGTGAGGGCGTTTGCGCGGGTGCCGGCGATGCAAATCGAAAGTAGCGTGGTGGCGCAAATTCGTTTGGTAATCAGACAAGTCAAGAAAGCGCCTCCAGCAATACGGTTCGTCTCGTTCCAGGACGAAATATGCCACGCTTCCATGCCGGGAAACAAAAAAAGCGCGGCACGCTTTTGAGGTGTGCCGCGCTTTCGATGCCGGAAATCTAGTTACAGACTGTCTGCGCTTCGAGCTTGATGTCCTGCGCGTATTCGCGGGTGCCACTGGTAATGTAGGTCGCGGTTACGCAGTCGCCGGCCTGGAGAGCTCCAGTGAGAGAGTGAACACGAGTTGCGTTTGACTTCTGCGAAGTCGGGACGATTGCATAGAGTGAGTGGCCGCCGAGATACCAGACCGTCTGCCAGCTCGGGTAATAGCTGCTGCCGTTATTTACGCTGCTGACGGAATCGATTCGTGCAACGATTGTCGGAATAGTTGAACCGCCACCGCCACCGGTGTTTGGTCCCCCAGTGCTTGTTCCGCCGGTGCTCGTACCGCCGGTGCTGGTACCACCAGCTGCGAGAGGAGAGAGTCCTGGCGCTGTCGGCGCACTCGCGCCGCCCGAACATGCGGCGAGAATTGGTAACGCGACGGCTGCGATGATTGGTACGAGACGGATGCGTGCTGACATTGTGTTTCCTCGGCTGGGGATGGATTTCTTATAGGCCGAGGATAGGAACATCTGTCCGGTTTTACATCAGGGGCCGGTGTGAGCGACAGCTAATTCGCGACGAGGGACGTCTTTAACGCGGTGGCGCGAGTTGGATTCTGCGGATCTGCATTTGTTTTCGCTCAGTGGCTCGATGAATCCGACTCCTGCCTGTGGCACGTTTCCTGACCATTGTTAGAGAGATTAGGATCAAAACTGTGGGGGCATCGATGGCGGGAGATTTAACAGGGCGGAAGGTCGCCATACTGGCTACTGACGGGGTCGAGCAGGTTGAGCTCACTGCTCCGTGGCAGGCCTTGAAGGAAGCGCGCGCCGATGTTTCGCTTGTTTCGTTGAAGGCGGGCGCAATTCAGGGCTATATCCACCAGGAGAAGGCCGACACTTTTGAAGTGTCTCGCGTTGTCACCTCTGTTTCTGCACGTGATTTCGATGCCCTCGTATTGCCAGGCGGACTTCGCAACACCGAGGCGCTTCGCGCGAACGACGACGCGGTCAAGCTGGTGCGCTCATTCATGGAAGCGGATAAGCCGGTTGCGGCGATCTGTCATGCACCGCGGCTTCTTGTCGAGGCTGGCGCCGTCGACGGCCGGACGCTGACTTCTCACCCCGAGCTGGCCGACCAGATCAGGGATGCGGGCGGATCATGGGTAGACAGAGCCGCTGAAGTCGATCAGAAGCTGCTAACCAGCAGGAAACCAGAAGATCTGCCCGCATTCTGCTCGAAGTTGATCACCATGCTTTCGTCGGCGATCGATGAGCGGCGTCTCGACAAGATGGTCGAACAGAGCTTTCCCGCCAGCGACCCGCTGCCCGGTCCGATCTCGCTGAGCTAGGCCAGCTCCGACGGTGCAGGATGCGAAATGCAGCGCATCTGCTTTAAGCTGCAAAGTACTTGACAGTAGTAGGCCCAAACCTGTATGATACGCGCATGACATCAGTCCGGCCTCTACGTCCGACGCCGTCGCGCGACACGCCAGCGCTGCATCTCCGGGCAATGGATAATCTCGCGTTCATCCGTGATACGATGGAAGCGGCCGGAGCATTCACTGCGGTTTCTGGTTGGGGCATGGTCGCGATCGGGGTTCTTGCGATCGTCGTTTCAGCGGCGGCGTCGCAGCAGAAAACGGCGTCAGGGGCGCTCAATATCTGGCTCGCGCTCGCAGTGCTTTCACCCTCGATAATGATCTGGGCGATGGTGCGGAAGGCGCGTTCCGCGCGAATGCCTCTCTTGTCGGGACCAGGACGAAAGTTCGTACTGAGCTTCTCGCCGCCGATGGCGGTCGGTGCGCTGCTTACGTTCGTTCTCTATCGCGCGGGCATGATGGAAATCATACCCGGCGTGTGGCTGCTTTTGTACGGGACGGCTGTCGTGGCAGGGGGCGCTTTTTCAGTCAAGATCGTGCCTGTCATGGGGCTTTGTTTCATGGCTGCTGGTGTCATCGCGCTGTTCACTCCTCCCGCGCTTTCGTTCTGGATTCTCGGAGCTGCATTCGGTGGACTGCACATCGCGTTCGGAATTCCAATCGCCAGGAGACACGGTGGCTAAAAACGGAGTGGCGCGCGACGATGCGCGGCCTCAGAACCATTTGAAGGGAACGACGCTTCGGCGCTCGCCCGCGAAAAAGGCCGACGAGCTCGATCGTCTCATTCATGAGCGTCTGCGCCTGGGAATAGTCAGCGCGCTGGCCGTGAACGATTCACTGAGTTTCAGCGACCTGAAAAAGCTCATGAACACGACGGACGGAAACCTGAGTGTGCATGCACGCAAGCTCGAGGAGGCTGAGTACATCGCTTGTACGAAATCGTTCGAGGGGCGGATGCCGAAAACGCAGTACCGACTCACCGCTGCAGGAAGGCGCGCGCTCGAGCGCTATCTCGATCACATGGAAGCCCTGATCCGCGCGACGCGGGATCGTTAGCTAAAGATTCCGCATATGATCCTCGATTCTCCGCGCGGCATTCATGTCGCGATCATCATGGATGGAAATGGCCGCTGGGCTACCGCTAAAGGCCAGCTTCGCACCGCTGGTCACATCGCTGGGGCCCGCACGGTAAAAAAAATCGTCGAGGCCGCTCCGGACTGCGGCATAGGCACGCTTACTCTTTACGCATTTTCTGCGGACAACTGGCGGCGTCCCTCGCGCGAAGTCGGATTGTTGATGCGGCTGTTTCGTCGCTATCTCGTGTCCGAAGTTGCGCGATGTGTGACGAATGGTGTGCGCATGAGGATCATTGGCCGGCGCGATCGCATTCCGGCGGAGTTGCTCCGCGCGATCGTGAATGCGGAGCAAGCCACCCGCGCCGGCCGAACGCTTGACCTGCGGATTGCAGTGGACTACTCGGCGCGGGACGCGATCATCCGCGCGGCACAAGCCATCGACCCGGTCGCTCTCAGCGATCCAGCATCGGCGCGCGCTGAATTCGCGAAAGTGCTGGCCTATGTGGACCACGGCATCGGCGAATCGAAGGATGTCGACCTCTTGATCAGGACCGGGGGCGAGCAGAGGCTGAGCGATTTCCTCTTGTGGGAATGTGCTTACGCGGAGCTGTACTTCACGCGTCGCATGTGGCCGGAGTTTGGGCCCGTGGATCTGAGCGAGGCGGTACAGGAATTCCGGTCTCGCGAGCGGAGATTTGGGACAGTGCCCCAGGCTGCGGCTGGATAAGAAAGCCAGATGGACGGTTTCGGACTCACCCATCAACCGGTCCGTACCCTCAAGTACCGACGACTGTAGACCCAGAACTCGCCACTGTAACGGTCGACTGTCGACTGGTTCCCCCCCTTAACAACATCCGTTCCCCCGCGTCTACCCAATGTCCTTCGCAATCATGCGGCGGACAAAAACGATTGTGGAGGAGCTAAAATGTCGAGATTTCGCACGGCTGCCCTTGGCGCCGTTGTAGTTCTTGGTATGGCCGGAGTCGCCGGCGCTCAGGCGCCCGCACGTACCGACAGTGCAAAGTGGGACCGCCATGGACAGATGGGCCAAGGCCGTGGCGGACACGGCGAGCGCGGCAAGTTCATGAAGGACTTGAACCTCACCGATGCACAGAAGGCTAGCATGAAGGCCATCCATGCCAGGTACGAGCCCCAGATGAAGGCGCTCCGCGAGCAGGGCAAAGCCCAATTCGGTGATATGCGCGCCGCACGACAGAAGGGCGATACATCCGCTGCAACTCGCGCCAGGTTCCAGCAGTTCCGCGAGCGCTCGATGGCGATTCGCCAGCAGGAGAACAGCGAGATTCGTGGAATCCTGACCGCTGATCAGCGCACAAAGTTCGACGCCGCACAGGCGCAGCGAAAGCAGCGCTTCGAAGCACACCAGAACGGAATGGGGCGGCGCGGCCAGGCAGGAAAAGCAGGAAAGGCATAAAGAGTATGTGCCAGGAGAAAGAGGGTCTCCCGCAAGGAGGCCCTCTTTCTTTTGTCGCGCGGTTCTGGCTGTGCGCTGCCTGTCGCCCTACATTTGCGCCTCGAACTCGCCCCCCACCTCCAGGAAAAAAATCGAATGCCAATCAAGGACGGAAAGCGTTATTGCGTGAATCACCCTGCTGCCAGGATGAATCGAACCGGTACTTTCAAGGCGCTCGTTAACATCGACGGCTCGTCGGCAGACGGGAAAATCAATCCAAATTCCGGGCTCGTCGTGATGCCGTTCGTTTGCGACGAATGCGGCTATCTCGAGCTCTACGTAGCTGACAGGGCACAACAAGAAACCAAGTAACAGCCGATGGGTGTTGAAGCCGTTCAAATAAGACGTCGCGGTTGGGGTGAAACGATGCGCCGCGACGCCTGGTGGGTTCAACCCATCGTCGTCGTCGTCATCCTTTCCGGCTTCCTCGCGTATGCAACCTGGGCTGCACTTCAGAATGCGTACTATGAATATGGCGGTTACCTCTCGCCGTTTTATTCGCCGCTCCTGTTTGGCGATTCTGCGACGGCCTGGTTCGGGGCAAAGCCCACGTGGTGGCCATCGTTGCTGCCGTTTTCACCGGCGCTGATAATCCTGCCGTTTCCCGCCGGTTTCCGGTTCACGTGCTATTACTATCGCGGCGCGTACTACAAGGCCTTCTGGTCCGATCCCCTTTCTTGCGCGGTTGGTGAGCCTCGCAACGAGTATCGCGGCGAAAAATCGTTTCCGCTGATTGTTCAGAATGTCCACCGTTATTTCCTTTACTTCGCATTGATTTTCATTCTTTTCCTCGCGCACGACGCGTGGAAAGCGATGTGGTTTACGAATGCCGCAACCGGGCAAAAACAGTTCGGCATCGGACTCGGCACCATCATACTCACAGCCAACGTCGTCCTCCTCGGCGGATACACACTGGGGTGTCATTCGCTCAGACATCTGGTAGGAGGTTATCTCGACCGGATGTCAGCGGCGCCCGTTAGAAAAAAAGCTTATGACTGCGCCAGCTGCCTCAATCGCGGACACATGCGATGGGCATGGTGCAGTCTGTTCATGGTCGCGTTCTGCGATGTATATGTTCGAATGCTGGCGATGGGCATATGGACGGACGTGAGACTGCTGTAGTGGCCGAGTACGAGAGGCATGCGCACGATGTACTTGTCGTGGGAGCGGGCGGGGCGGGTCTTCGCGCTGCGATCGAGGCTGCAGCATCGGGAGCGCGCGTTGGCCTGATCTGCAAGTCGCTGCTTGGAAAAGCGCACACGGTAATGGCCGAAGGCGGTGTTGCGGCTGCGCTTGGAAACGTGGATGATCGTGACAACTGGAGTGTTCATTTCGCCGACACGATGCGCGGCGGCCAATACATGAACAACTCGCGAATGGCCGAGCTGCACGCGAAGGAAGCGCCGGCCCGGGTGAATGAGCTCGAGGCCTGGGGCGCAGTATTCGACCGGACACCCGACGGTCGTATCCTTCAGCGGAATTTCGGCGGGCACAAATATCCCCGGCTCGCTCACGTCGGGGATCGCACGGGTCTCGAGATGATCCGGACACTGCAGGACCACGCGATTCATCTCGGGATCGACGTGCACATGGAGTGCACGGTGATCAACCTTTTCAAGGACGGCGACCGGATCGCGGGCGCGCTGGCGTACGACCGTGAACGGGGCAGATTTCGCGTCTTCGAAGCCAAAGCGATTATTCTCGCAACCGGCGGAATCGGTCGCGCCTTTCATATCACAAGCAACAGCTGGGAATACACCGGCGATGGACAGTCGCTCGCATATCGCGCGGGCGCTGCGCTGCAGGACATGGAATTCGTGCAGTTTCACCCGACGGGCATGGTGTGGCCGCCGAGTGTGCGCGGAATTCTCGTGACTGAGGGTGTTCGGGGTGAAGGCGGAATCCTCGTCAACAAGGAAGGCCGCCGATTCATGTTCGACGACATTCCGGAGAACTACCGTTCGCAGACCGCGGACAACGAGGAAGAAGGGTGGCGCTATGTGCAAGGCGACAAGAATGCGCGCCGGCCGCCGGAGTTATTGACTCGCGATCACGTTGCCCGATGTATCATGCGCGAGGTGCGTGAAGGGCGGGGAAGTCCGCACGGAGGGGTGTTTCTCGACATCTCGTGGATCAAGTCAAAAATCTCGAACCCCACCGAGCATATCAAGAAAAAGCTTCCGAGCATGTATCACCAGTTCAAGCAGCTCGCTGACATCGACATCACGACCGAGCCTATGGAAGTTGGTCCCACGACTCACTACGTGATGGGCGGCGTGAAGGTCGACGGCTACTCGCAGATGTCTACCGTTCCGGGCTTATTCGCGGCGGGAGAATCAGCCGCTGGCCTTCACGGTGCCAACAGGCTCGGCGGCAATTCACTCTCGGATCTTCTCGTATTCGGAAAACGCGCCGGCGAGCATGCGGCGCAGTATGCGGCCTTGACGACGCAAGGCGCGATCGACGCGGACATGATCGAAAGCGGTGCCCGCAAAGCGCTCGACCCGTTCGATCGCGCAGGCGCAGGAGCATCGAGTGAAGGCCCATATCAGGTTCAGCACGCCTTGCAGGAAATGATGCAGGCGCTCGTTGGAATCGTCCGCCGTCAGGATGAAATGGAGCGCGCGCTGGACGGCCTCGTCGCTCTTCGCGAGCGTGCCGCGCGAGTCAGCGTGAGTGGAAACCGCGAATTCAATCCCGGGTGGCATACCGCTCTCGATCTCGACAATCTTCTCACCGTCGCCGAAGCGGTCACGCGCTCGGCGATCGAGCGCAAGGAAAGCCGCGGCGGACATTTCAGGGATGACTTTCCCGAAAAAGATCCTGCCTATGCAACGTTCAATACATTGGTGATGCGGAGCGCCACCGGAACTATGAGCATCACGCGCCAACCGATTGTGCCAATGCGGGATGACCTCCAGAAAATCATCGAGGAGAACAAATAGCGATGACAGCCGCCTTGTCTCAATCGATTGTCGAGAGCGGCCAGCGCGCGGCCGAGCGCAGCAACGCCAGTGCGGGCGGCGCGGCGAAGAGTGCCACGTTCAAGGTGTGGCGCGGTGACTCGAGTGGCGGAAAGCTGGCGAGCTATACGACCGAAGTGTCTGAGGGAATGGTCGTGCTCGATGCAATCCATCAGATCCAGTCGGAGAGCGCCAACGATCTCGCGGTTCGCTGGAACTGCAAGGCTGGGAAGTGCGGATCGTGCTCAGCGGAGGTAAACGGGATGCCCAAACTGATGTGCATGGCCCGGCTGAGCGACCTCGACTTGTCCGAGCCAGTGACAGTTGAGCCGATGCGCGCTTTCCCGCCAATTCGCGATCTCGTCACGGACGTCTCCTGGAACTTCGAAGTCAAGAAACGGATCACTGAATTCAAGCCCCGCGCCCCGGACGCTTCAGATGGCACATGGCGAATGAGCCAGACTGATGTAGACCGCGTGCAGGAATTCAGGAAATGCATCGAGTGCTTTTTGTGCCAGGACGTGTGCCATGTGTTGCGTGACCACAACAAGCATGAGTCATTCATCGGGCCGCGTTTCCTTACGTTCGTCGCGGCGCTCGAAATGCATCCCCTGGATACGGCGGATCGGACGCAGGAGCTCAAGGATGCGCACGGCATCGGATATTGCAACATCACCAAGTGCTGTACGAAAGTGTGTCCGGAGGGGATAAGGATCACTGACAACGCGATCATTCCGCTCAAGGAGCGTGTTGTCGATGAGCATTACGATCCGCTTCGTGCTCTCATACGACTGTTCAGGCGCAAG
>JANYKY010000088.1 GCA_025357975.1 Gemmatimonadaceae bacterium | reverse complement strand
TCGTACGACCGTCAGGCCGAGATCCGCCGCCAGCAGGAGATAGAACGGGAGCGAGAGATTCGCGACGAGCAGATTTATCGCGAACGACAAGCCGATCGCGACGACGAGAGTCGCCGAAATCAGAACAACGGCAATGATCGCTGGTCCCGGAACAACGGTCATGACAATGGCAAGCACAACGGCCGGTACAAGGACAAGGGCGACAAGCACGATGACCGCGACGATTAAGCGAAGCTGAACCAGCCGCTTGGTAAGTGACGGGCCCCGGGATGGAGCAATTCCTCCCGGGGCTCTTTTTGTGCAAGTTGCTCTGCAAATGCGAAACGTCCGCGACCAGTTTCTTCCTCCCGACCACTCCGCGTTCGTTGCGGCCGAGCCGAGCACCGGACGCGTCATCGTCATCGCTCCGACGCGCGCCGCATGCGAGACAATCGAGCTCGCTCTCGCTCTACGCATCGAGACTGTTCTCCAGCAGCAGCACGGTGACGATATCCAGCGGCTTGCTGCGGCCGGCAAAGGGTTTGGTATCGTCGCTGGCACAGGCACTGGAAAGACACTCTCCATCCGTCCTATCGCGGAGACAATACTCGCGACGACCGACCTTCGCATTGGCGTTGTCAATCGCGAACGCGAGGCAACTCCGGAAACGCCGACATGGAACGTCATCATCGTCACCACCGGTATCGCGCGACGCTGGTTTCAGGACGGAGACATCCTCAAGACCGATACGCTTGTCGTCGATGAGATCCACCAGACCTCCGCAGAGCTCGAACTTTGCCTCGCGTTAGGAAAGCGTGTCGGCTGTCGGTTCATCTGGCTCTCTGCCACAGTCGATCCAACGTTTTACGCCAAGTATCTGGACGCCGCGGAAGTTCTTCAGTCTTACGCCTTCGACCCCGCCCGCGCCGCCGATGTGAAAGTCATTCGTAAGGATCCGCAGGAATTTCTCGACGATCGCTTTCTGATGAAAGTCATTAAGGACAAGCGCGGAGTGGGAATGTTTCTGCCGACTCGTGCGGGCGTTGAGCAGGCAGCCGAGGCCGTTTCGTCGCAGTTCCCGAAGATCAACACGGCGTACTATCACGGTGGCGAGCCAATCCGCGTGATTCGGCCGTTCCTCGAAGGCGGAGAAAAGAAACCGTATTTCCTCGCAATGACCGCGGCAGGCCAGAGCGCGCTCAACGTTAAAGGCCTCGACACCGTCGTCATTGATGATACGCGCTTCGGCAATATCATCGAGCGCGGGCGCAATGTTCTCACGCGCATGCATCTGGGCGCCAACGAAATTCTTCAGATGGCGGGACGCGTGCACGGGCGCGTTGAAGGAGGTCGCGTCTTCATTCTTTCCGACCGTGACATCAACTTCGCCACGCTCAAGCCGACGCCGCCGGAGTTTCAGCTCGCTGGGGACTCCGAGAGGGTTGCGATGACGTGCGCGGACCTTGGTGTCGATGCGGCTTCGCTCGATCTCCCTGTTCCGCTCGATCGAACCGCTTACAAGAAGTCGATGGCATTGTTGGAGCACAGAGGGATCATCGAGGCGGGCCGCCTTTCGACATATGGCAAGGCAGTCGAGGCGCTTCCTGTGGACAGGCCCTGGGCAGAGCTGCTCGTGAATGCCGACGACGAGCTGGTTCCGTATCTCGCGGTGATGAGCTCTGTTGAATCGCTCCATCGAATGACGCGCGAAGAGCGCGACCTTGGCGGATTGATCGTGGCTGGCAGTGACCATCTGACTGCTTATAACCTGTACGCCGAGGCGTTTTCACGCTGCGGCTATATGGGTGAAGTGTACGGGTTGCAAAGACACCTTTTTACTGAAGCGATCGAAGAGTGGGCGGAACGTCGCGGTGTTCTCGTGAAGGCGATCGAAGATTCAGCGCTCGGGATGGCAAGCGTGTTTCGCGGTGTTGGAATCCCGCTGCCGAATCGAATGCCTCTCGCACGCGACCATGTGCAAAGAAAATTCGGAGAGCTACTGTCTCGCTTTATGCCGTTCGACCTCGTCATCGATGAAGAGACGGCCGACGGTCATGAGGCGCGTGTATCAAAAACGAGTGTCGCGGGGAGTTGGGGAGCAATCGCGGGAGAGCTTCGTTATTTCGCGGACAGATCGGGGAACTCGCGTGCAGGCATCGAAGGCACGCAGGTGCCGATGCAGCTCATCCGAAAATATTCGACTCGGGGCGTTTCAGAGATCGTGTACGATCCGAAGCGCAAAGGTGGCCAGCTCGTCATCCAGCGCACTCTCGAATATTTCGGATTTGAGCTCGAGCGAGAGACCGAAGTACTCGAGGAATTCCCACCGGAGCTGGCACCGCGAGCGATTCGCGCACTGGCGGAGGCACTGGCGCGCGGGCAAGCGCGGCATCCGGCCGTAAAACGAAATCGCGCGGCGATTGAAGACATTCGCCAGACATACCGCAGGTCAGGTGGCGAGACGCCGCGTTTGAAGTTCGAGGACCTTGCTGGATGGTATCAGCAGCAATTGTCGGGAATCACATCGGTGAACGATTTCCGAAATGCGCGACTCATTCTCGACCGTGATGAATTTGTGCCGCGCGACGTTCGCGAGAAATTTGCGCAGCTTCCCGATTCGGTGCTGATCAGGGAGCGCGAGGTTGACATCGAGTACGATGTCGACGATCGCGCTGGAGCACTCACGGCAATCGCTCGGCTCCGCCTTCCCGAAAAGCTCGCTCGCGGATTGACCGACGCGGAGCTGCCCGTTCTCGATCGCCCTCTGCGGTTTGTGGTGATTCGCGGACAGCGCGGAGCGTTGCGGGCGGATTCTCTCGATGAGCTTCAGGAGCTGCTGAGCCGTCCGTGGTCTCCGGACGAGATTGAAGATTCTCCGATTCACGATGACACTGCATCACGGGATGAGCGCGGTGCGCGCGAGCTGGCGGCTGATCACCGGCATCGTCCTCGTGGACGGAACAAGCCGGGCACGGATTCGCGTGGTGGTGGAAATCGGCGGGGCGCGCCAGGCGGACCGAAGCGAGGACCTGGTGGCGGAAAAATGGGGCGGGGCAGTGGCTCGCGTCGTAAGTTTCGCGGACGATGACGACAGATTTCCGCGCGCACTTCACGACGCATCAACAGGTAATTCAAGATAGCCTCGACACTATCGAGTTGGCTTCCGAAGCCGCGGCGGGAGCGCTGGTCGAGGGGCTTCGCAACGGCAGAAAGGTCGTCACGTTTGGAAATGGCGGAAGTTCGGCGGAGGCGGGTCATTTCGTCGAAGAGCTGATGGGCCGTTTTCGGAAAACGAGGCGGCCGTTTCCTGCAATTTGCCTGACTTCGGATTCGGGAACTGTGACCTGCATCAGCAATGACTTCGGTTATGAAGCGCTGTTTGAGCGGCAGGTCGAAGCGTTCGTCCAGAGCGGTGATGTTGCCGTAGCGTTGACGACAAGTGGAAAATCCGAGAATGTCGTGCGTGCGTTGCGCGCAGCGAAGGAGCTGGGTGCGGTCACCATCGCGCTTACCGGCGAGGCCGGGTTGACGGGGGCTCGAGCTGATCATCTGGTTGCGGTTCCCAGCGCAGACTCAGCATATATACAGGAGGTGCACCTCATGCTCATTCACGTGTGGTGCGAAGCTGTGGACAGCGCGCTGGCCGGGGACTGACGTCGCCGGCGGTGCACAACGCCGTGGCGGATGAACGGAACCCCGCGTTTCGATTCCCTCAAGAAGTAACGCTTTTTTGGACGCGGACTTGGGCGGACTTGGGCGGACTGGCGCCGTTTGTTCAATTTGGGCCGAGATAAGCCCGCGTCTGGCTAACTTTTTGTCGGTTTTGTTTAAAACCTCAAACGAGAATCTCTCAGAGGGATCGCAATCCTTCTCCGATCACGAGAGGAATCAATCCGCTCCAAATCCGCCCCAGTCCGCGGACCAAAAAATCATGACGCGGCGGATCGGAATTAAATACGCGAATGGGAAAGCATGATGCCGCGGGTCGGAATCAATCCGAAGATCGAAATGCTGTCAGGCTGGAACAGTCTCAGCCGTTGGAACTGCCTCGACAGCATCTCCCTGATCAGGAACCGGCTCTGACGTTGAAAGCGCGTCTTCCTTGTAAGAGAGCCAGCCGCTGTCGCCTTCCGCAACGAGCTCGACCTCTGTCCCGAACGGCAGCGTGAGATTCGGCACCTCATGACCCGCCGGAAAATCCATCAGGATGGGTAGATCCAGATCCGATACCAGGTCGAGGAGAAAATCCTCGAACTCGTCTTCTTCTGAACGGTCCAGCGAGAGCTGGCCAAACACAATCCCCTTCACTTTGTCGAGGAGGCCAGCCGCCCGCAGATGAACCAGGCGCTCATCCGCAACTGACATTGGATCATGAGTCTCCTCGAGAAAAAGGATCGCATCAGTCGTGTCGATTTCGTATGAAGTTCCGATGCTCTGCTGAACGAGCGAAAGATTTCCGCCTGTCAACCGCCCCGTCACTCGCCCCGGCCTGACCGCTCGCACCATCTCCCGTCCCAGTCTGCCACTCGGGCGAGGTGTTGTCATCGCGGTGAGAAGCGAGCTCGTGGTTGGATCGCGCGCAATCGGAATGAGATCGTCCACCGTCGGACCATGAAACACCCGAAGGCTTGCCTGTCGCATCAGCCACAGATGAAGCGCCGTGATATCCGAATAGCCAACAAAGATTTTCGGGTTTCTGCGAAAGATTTCAGGCTCGAGGTAAGGGATCATCCGCGTAGCCCCGTAGCCACCAGTTCCACCGATGACCGCCTTCACCCGAGGGTCGAGCCACATCCCCATGAAATTCGCCGCACGCCGCTCATCCTGTTTTCGGGTAAATTTCCGCAGCTCCAGAATGTCGGGGTCGAGGATGACCCGATATCCGGCTCGCTCTAGTGCCTTTGCACCGCGCATCAGCTGACCCTCACGCGGAGAGTACGATGGCGCTACAACTCCGATCGCTTCGCCGCGGGCAATTGCGGGAGGACGGATTAAGGGTGTCGCGGAAGGCATAACGCTAGATTTCCTCGTATGTCCGACTCGTCACTGAAGGCACCAGACAGAGCCAGCACGCATTCTGACTCAAAGCAGAACGCGGGCGCTGACGTCTATTTTCGGAAAGGCTTTGGCCTCAAGGCCGAGGTTCAGGGTGAGCTCGCGTCTGATTATAGCGGCGGGCTGGTCGATCTGCTTCGTGCTCGTGATTTCCGGCTTACGGCCGGGGCGACGACAATTCGCCTGGCCCGGGAGCTGGGATTCTGCTACGGAGTCGAGCGAGCCGTGGACTACGCGTATCAAACGCGCCGGAAATTTCCCGACCGGCGAGTGTTCCTGGCCGGCGAGATCATTCATAACCCTCACGTCAACAGCAACTTACGCGACATGGGTGTCCAGATTCTGGAGATGGGGCCGGACGGCATAGACTATAGTATCGTGGAGCCTTCGGACGTCGTCATTTTGCCAGCATTCGGCGTCACGATCCACGATTTCGAGAAACTCCGCGCAATCGGGTGCGTGATGGTGGACACGACTTGCGGCTCTGTTCTCAACGTCTGGAAGCGCGTCGAATCATACGCGCGCGAAGGCTACACATCGCTGATTCATGGCAAGTACTACCATGAAGAAACGAGGGCGACGGCATCGCAGGCCGCCAAATATCCAAATGCGCATCACTTCGTTGTCCGGAACATGGCAGAGGCGACGATTGTCGGCGATTTCATCGAGCGAAAAATCTCTGGAGCCGAGTTGATGAACCGCTTTCCCCATGGGGCCTCGAGTGGATTCGATCCGGAGATTCATCTGCGTCGCATCGGCGTCGCGAACCAGACAACCATGCTTGCCAAGGAATCGCTGGCGATCGGCGCGTCAATCGGGCAGGCGATGCTGCGCGCGCATGGCGAAGAATACGCGAAAGCCAATTTCAAGACTTTCGATACCATCTGCAGCGCCACGCAGGAAAGGCAGGACGCCGTCAATGAGCTGTTGGCCGAGCCGCTCGATGTGATGGTCGTAATCGGTGGATATAATTCGAGCAATACAATCTCCCTCGCTGCCCTTTGCTCCGAGAAAGTCTGCACCTACCACGTGGAAGACGCCTCGGCGATCGATCCGATCAACCGAACCGTGCTGCACCGGCCGCCCGGGCGCTCGGAAGATGTGCTCGAGAGCGGCTGGCTCAGCCGGCCGGGGCACATGACGATCGGGGTAACCGCGGGCGCGAGTACGCCGAATAACAAGATCGGGGACGCGATCGGGCGAATATTTGCGACGCGCGGAACGAGTCCCGACGCCATAAAATGACGCTCCGCCGGTAACGATATTGTCACCCGGTCGCCGGCCAATCGTCTTGAGATTGCCGGCGATTTACTTTGCTATGGGCGGCGGGCGCGAAACTTGTTATGGTGCATGGCGTAACAAGGACACGAGCTTTACAGAGGAGGTATTATGGAGCTCTATGGAGCACCGACGACGCCTGATCCCCAGGCATCGGCGCATGATGTGGCGGAGGATGTGCTGAATCTCGGGGCGTGGTTCCAGAAGGGTTGGAACGGCGCGGCAAGCATCGGAGAGAAGGGCGCTGATCTCGTCGCTGGAATGTTCGACAGATTGCTCGAAGCAGACGGACTGGGCTACGACAACGAGGGAGACCAAACGGAAAACTGACTTGTCCGAACCCGAAGTAAAGAAAGAGCCGCTCGTTCGAGTGGCTCTTTCCTTTTCTGGCGGCTGGAGCACATCCAACTACGATAACCACGATAAATACAACTGCCGATTAAATACGATGCACAGATGAAAGTGATGAGTGCCGGGGCGATTTCAATCCGCAGCAATGTCTCCCGAATTCTGGTTTCCCTTTTTGTTGTTTGACCACAAAAAGCGGGAGCTGGAGGAGGGGAATGAACCCATATCCGGCATCGTATTCAGCCGTCATCATTTACATCTGTGCATCGTAGTTAAACGGTAGTTGTAGTTGTCGTAGTTGTAGTCTGAGTCACTCAGTCAGTTCCTCAGCCCAAGCTGCGCCATCAAGACACTAACTGCAGCATCGAGCTGGGAATCTCGCCCGGAAAGCCCCTCCCCGACCGGCCGCACAACAAGCACATCGACGGGCCGAGGGTTGTTTTCCATGTCCTTGCCATCCGCCCCGCGAATTCGTGTTGACGGCAATCGCACGGTGGATCCGTCGATCAGCCCGACATCGGACGTGTACACAATCCATCCCGCTGTGGGTTCGCCGACGACCTTTCCGAGCTTCATCGACCGGTAGCCTTCAGTAAAATCCTCGGCATCGCTGAGCGAGTGCATGTTCGTCACAAGAACAGTCGGCAGTTCGAGCGAGCGCTGGCCCAACTGGGTTCGAGCTCCCGTCGCAGGCTGGTCACGCGACTGCATTGTGAGGAACCCGTGGCGGGTGAAAATATCAAGCGCATATGAATTGACGAATCCACCATTGTTATTGCGCACATCGATGACAACTCCGGCCTTCGAGGAATTCTCCGCATCGAGATCCGCCTGAAGCTGGTCAAGTGAACCCGATCCCATATCGAACATGTGGACGTAGCCGAGCTTGCCGCCGCTGATCTTCGACACGTATGCGCGCTGCTCGTCCACCCATCCCCGATACAGCAATCGCTTGTCAGTGGCTGAGGTCACGGGCATTACCGAGGCATCGTAAGATCCACCCGGGCCCTTGAGAGTAAGCGTCGTCTGTCGTCCAACACGGTAGGACATGAGTTCGTCCAGGTTCTTATGGGCTCCGATCGACTGTCCGTCCACCGCCGTCAGGTAGTCGCCGATCTTGATCCTGCTCGCGAGCGAGGCTGCGCTCAAAGGCGTTATCTCGGCGACCTTCAGCGCGCCGGATCTTTCGTACTCGGCCCGATCGAAGCGAAGTCCAAGACGGCCGGTATAAGGTTGCTGGGCGGGTGGACCATTTACACCGGAGTGCGAGGAGTTGAGCTCTCCGACCATGAGCTGCATGACCCGCCGCATTTCGTCCGGAGTTTTCGAGCCGGCGACCTGAGCACCATAGGTGGAGTGAGCCTGGTTCCAATCCACGCCATTCATTTTGTCGTCGAAGAAATTGTCTCTGAGGTACCGCCACGCTTCCTCGAATGCCACCATCTTTTCTTTGGCGAAATCGATATCCATCTCGGCCGTGACCGCGAGTGGGCGAACCGCTCTCGTGTCGACGTTCACGATGCTGATGCGGCCATTCTCCAGGTACCAGACTTCCTTTCCATCAGGCGACCACTGCGCGCTGTTCTTGGTTCCCGATGTAGATGTGATTTGCCGCGCAATCCGCTCGTCGCGCAGGAGATCGTCGACAGGATACACGTAAAGATTCTGTTGGCCCGCCGCTCCTGCAGTGAGCAATACGTACTTGCCGTCAGGACTGAGCACTTCGGAGTTAACATCGACTCCGACGGGGATTGAGCTGCTTCGCTGGCGAATACCGTCGAAGGATATCTCGGTTCGTTTCGCCGCGGGTTTTTTTGCCACTGCCGTATCGGTGGCGGATCGAGCCGAATCGCGCCTGACGAGCGGAGCTTCAAGTCGTTGCTGTTGCGTAGTGTCCACCGGCCGCTGGGCGGGATTGACCGGTCTCGGACCCTCAGATGGAAACAGTTCACGGAACTGATCTTCGCGAAACCGCGGCGTTCTCGGCACAAGATCGACTCGAATGAGTTCCCCCTGCTCGGTGCGTTGCGTCGCGTCGAGAAGAATGAATGTGCCGTCCGCAGACCACGAAACCGTGTTGCTGGACGTGGTCGGTTGAAAGCTGACCGGCCGTCCGGTTCCTCCTTCGGCGCTTACAACGAATACGTCTCCGAAGAGTTTGCTGCCCGTCGGTGCGAGGTACGCGATCCATCTGCTGTCAGGTGACCACGTGATTGCGCGCTCGGAAAGAAACGGTGGCCTGTCGAGAATGGCAGTCGTGACGCGCCTGTCGCTCTTCATCACTGGGTCGATCACTCGGATCTCTTTGGCGTCATGTACAAATGCGATGCTCTTTCCATCCGGCGACCATTGCGGCGTTACGTCTCCGCCATCGCCTCGAGTGAGCTGAGTCTCCGCACGTGCGCCGAAATCATATAGAAAGAGATGGGACACACCATCGCGATCGCTTGCGTAAACAAGGCGACGGCTGTCTGGCGCCCACTTGAGCTGGCCTTCGGCGCCGGATGTACGCGTAACACGTGCTGCATCCCCTCCATCCCTGGCCGACGCCGCGAAAATCTCACCATGCACGAGGAACGCAACTTTCTTTGCGTCGGGTGAAAGGGCGAAATCCCTGATTCCATTGCTTAGAGTTTGATGGTCGCTTGAATTGCCGGCCGGTGCACCGCGAAGAAGCACTGGAACCTGATGTGCAGAATTGGTCGCGCGATCGTACACCCAGATACCGAAGTCACGCTCGAAGACAATTGCGTTGCCATCGTTCGAGATGGCAGGCCACAGCACGCGCCCCGTCGTGAAGTCTGTAAGCTGGTGCGGCTCGCCGCCCAAGACTCCGCGTGTCCACAGATTCTGGCTGCCACTTCGATCGCTGACGAAGAACAGATTCGTGCCGTCAGCAGACCACATTGGCCACTCGCTTTTTGCACCGCCTGTCGTGACTTGCGAGTATTTCGGACCGCCGGTCGCGCCGGGCTCGGCATTATTCAGAAGCCAGATCTCACTCTCATCGATGTGACTGTGGCCTCTTCTCCACCAATCCGTCGAGGCGCGTCCGCGCGCCGTGATGGCAAGCGTGCGTCCGTCGGGTGAGGCGGATGACCAGTACTCGTTAACGTAGCGGTCACCCGCGACCTGCATCGGTGTACCGCCGGCTGAGCTGACGCGGAAGACGTCGTTCATTCCGGAGATGTCGCGACTGGTTGACGAGAAGTAGAGATATTTTCCGTCGTGCGACCATCCATCGAGAAGGTCGAGACCGTCGTCGAAAGTGATGCGGTCAAGATCACCCGTAGCGAGTGTCAGCACGTAGATGTCGCCGTTTCCGGTGCGCGTCGATGTGAAGGCGAGGCGAGTGCCGTCCGGCGAATAAAAGGGGCGTCTCTCGGTTGCGGGATGCGAAATGAGCAATCGCGCATCGCCGCCAGACGCGGGCACCGTCCAGATGTCGCCGCCTGACGCGAATGCAATTTCCCGGTGGTCCGGAGAAAAACTCGGTTCCGAAAGCGAAGGCCGACCTACTGGCTCGTCGACCACAGTGGATGGGGTCTGGACGTAGGCGACGAGAACGAGACCGACGAGGAGGCGCGCTTGTGCGAGTGGCATCGTTGTGGGGTGGCGGTGAGCTTTCCTACGGAAGAAACGTTATGGCGTGCTTGCTATTCCGCCAGCGACCACAAACTTCCCTTACATGATTTCGCGACGAAACTCTTTCGAGGCAAAGCAGGAAAACGCGGAGGCAACTTTGTTTCCGCGCTCCCTCATGATCGCTGCCAGAAAATGAGCCAATTCGCATTTATCACGTTCACGTCAATCCTTTTTCTGGTGGATCCGATCGCAGTCGTGCCCGCTTACCTCGCCTTTGTGCGGACGGAGAGCCCGGAACGGCGGAAGTTGACGGCACGCGCGGCGTGTGTTTCGGCGGCGATAACGCTGCTGGTATTCGCGTCAGCCGGTGACCTGATTCTCAAAATGTTCGGCGTTACGCTCCCAGCATTCCGAATTGCGGGCGGTTTTATCCTCTGGCTTGTGGCAATGGACATGCTGCGCGCGAAGCGCACAACCCAGGAAGGGACCGAGGAGCTGATGGAAGGCCAGCAGAAGGATGATGTTGGAATCACTCCACTCGGAATTCCGATGCTTGCCGGCCCTGGCGCGATGTCGACAGTAATGGTGCTCGGGTCTCAAGCAAGCGGGCCCATGCAGAAGCTTGTGGTGCACGGGTCGATTATCCTGACCATGCTCATATCATGGATGCTGCTTCGTATCGGTGATCGTGTGTTCACACGGCTCGGTGGATCAGGGATTCGTGTCGCGACGCGAATCATGGGGCTGTTGCTCGCAGCTGTCGCGGTGCAATTCGTTATCTCCGGCGCGCAGGACGCTGGAATTATTTCGCGAGCGATTTCCGCGATTCACTGAAACCTGCAAGGGAAGCTGGGCTGTCGCACGGCCCCTTCGACATTCCGAGCCTACGGGCGTAACTTCGTATTTCATTTCAACCCTAGGCGAGAGTTCCAATGCGACGTCCAATTTCGGCTGCACTTGCGTTGATCCTGCCGGCACTGTTGCTCGCCGGAATGTGCGAAGCGCAGGAAGCCAGATCGGCGACATTGTTCACCACCGAGCACTCACTCGATTTGGAAAGGGTTTCAAATCCTCAGATCTCTCCCGATGGACGGCAGATCATCTATGGGCGTGGCTGGGTGAACCAGCTTGAGGACAAGTGGGAGTCGGCACTCTGGATCGTGGATGCCGATGGGTCGCACAACAGATTTCTGGTAAAGGGTGGAAACGCGAAATGGTCGCCGGATGGAACCCGCATAGCCTATGTGGCTGAAGGTGACTCTAAGGGAACGCAGCTTTTCGTCAAGTATGTGGCGAGCGAAGGCCCGGCGTCACAGATCACGAGAGTTACAGACGCTCCCGCCGACATCCAATGGTCCCCTGACGGGAAGTGGATCGGCTTCAGCATGTTCGTGCCGAAAGCGCCTGTGTGGAAAATCGACATGCCGAAGGCGCCGGCCGGTGCCAAGTGGGTTGGAGATCCGCGGATAGTACAACAACTCCATTTCAAGCAGGATCAGCGCGGCTTTTCCGAGCCCGGCTATCGCCACATGTTCGTTGTAACCGCCGACGGCGGAACGCCAAGGCAACTGACATCGGGCGACTGGAATGTCGGAGCCAGATTTGACGGTCTGGATGGAAGCGTTGGCTGGAGCTGGACTCCCGATGGTCGGGGTATTCTCGTGGACGGAATCAGCGATTCGACCGCCGACCTCAACTATCGCAACTCAAATATCTACCGCGTCGATGTGTCGAATGGCGCAACCAGGCGGCTCATCAACGAAGACGGCGTCTGGGCAGAGCCGAGTGTGTCGCCCGATGGAAAGCTGATCGCCTTTAGCGGGTATGCCGCCACTAAAGCCAGCTATCACGCATCGGAAGTTTATGTAATGCCGATTGAAGGCGGAACGATGCGCAAAATCTCTGGAACGCTCGATCGGGACGCAGGGCAATTGACTTGGGCCGGCGATGGAAGTGGCGTGTATTTCTCGAGTGACGACCACGGAACGTCGAACATTTTCTTTGCCAGTAGCGGAGGGGGCGTGCGCCGATTGACTAGCGGCGCTCACACGCTCTCTGTCGGATCTGTTTCGAGGGCCGGCGTGGCCGCGGGTCTTGAGGCACTCTCCGACAAGCCCAACGATGTGGTTCGAGTGGATCTCCGAAAGGCCGGTAGTTCTGTCGTTCGCCTCACGAACGTCAATGATGACGTGCTCGACCGCATCCAGCTCGGCAGCATCGAGAAAATCACTTACCCATCGACTGGCGGAGCACGCATCGACGGATGGATAGTGAAGCCGCCGTCATTTGATCCGTCGAAGAAGTATCCATTGATCATGGAGATTCACGGTGGTCCTCACGGCGCCTACACCGTGGCGTTCAATCCTCAATTTCAGAACTTCGCTGCCAATGGATTCGTTGTGTTGTACACGAACCCTCGGGGAAGCACCGGATACGGCAGCGCATTTGGAAACGCCATCGAGCGGGCGTACCCAGGCGTCGATTATGAGGACCTGATGGCCGGCATAGACACCGTCGTCGCTCGCGGCTACATCGACCCGACGCGAATGTACGTCGGCGGCTGCAGCGGAGGCGGAGTGCTATCGAGCTGGGTGATAGGGCATACAAATCGGTTCGCTGCTGCGGCCGTGCGCTGCCCGGTAATCGACTGGGTGAGCATGGCGGGTCAGACCGATATTCCGCTCTTTACCTACAATTTCTTTGATGCCCCTTTCTGGGAAAAACCGGAGCAGTGGCTCAAACAATCGCCGCTCATGTACGTCGGAAACGTCACGACTCCAACACTTTTGATGACCGGGGAGCTAGATCGCCGCACGCCGATGCCGCAGTCCGAGGAATATTACTCGGCCCTGAAGATGCGAGGCGTTCCGACAGCGTTACTTCGGTTCGAAGGCGAATATCACGGGACGGGGAGCAAGCCGTCCAACTGGATCCGTACGCAGTTATACATGATGAGCTGGTACAAGCGTTACACACGGCCTGTCGGATCGATGAAGGTCAGCGTCGTGCCTTAGAGCTCGCCGTGACTGCCCACAGCGTCGGTGTGGGATTGCTGCAAAAAGGGCCGCCCCGAAAGGCGACCCTGCTCGTTTGCACCTGAGTCGATCTACTCGCCCGACGCCTTGCGCCGCCGCTGTCTCACGGCCCCTTCCTTCTTCGGCCGCTTACCACGAAGAATCGGCACGATGTCCGACTGTGCGGCAACGGCTGGCAGCGGCTCCGAAGCCGGAATCGTCTTCGGCTGTTTGTACGCGAACCGCTTGCCCTCGTAGTTACGAAAAACAACCTCGTCCTCGTTGATCTCTTCGACGTATTCCGGCAGAAGCGGAACCTTGCCGCCGCCACCGGGGGAGTCGATTACGAACTGCGGTACTGCGAGCCCTGACGTCCATCCGCGCAACGCCTGGATGATCTCCAGCCCTTTCTGCACCGTTGTCCGGAAGTGCTCACCGCCCGCGACCTGATCGGCCATGAAGATGTAGTACGGACGGACGCGCGCCTTCAGCAGCTCGTGCATCAGCTTCATCATCACCTTCGGGTCGTCGTTCACGCCCTTCAACAGAACGGTCTGGCAGCCGAGTGAAACTCCAGCCCGCGATAGACGGTCAAGTGCCGCAACCGCTGCGGGTGTCAGCTCGTCCGGGTGATTGAAGTGCACGTTCATGAAGATCGGATGGTACTTCGACACCATCTCGCAGAATTCAGGCGTGATGCGTTCCGGCAGATGCGATGTGATGCGGCTGCCGATGCGGATGATCTCGATATGGGGAATCGCGCGAAGCTGCTGGAACAAATACTCCAACCGCCGGTCGCTCAGCATCATCGGGTCGCCGCCACTCATAATGACGTCGCGGATTTCCGTATGCTGCCTCAGATACTCGAATGCTGAGTCATACTGGTTGAGCGGAATTTTTTCCGGATCGCCGACCTTCCGCCGTCGCGTGCAAAAGCGGCAGTAGCTCGCGCAAACCGGGCTCACCAGAAATAGCGCGCGATCCGGATATCGATGCGTGATGTTCGGCACGGGCGAGTCGCCGTCTTCGTCGAGCGAGTCGATCACCCCATCGACGACGTCCAACTCCTCGACAGTCGGTACGTACTGCTGCCACATCGGATCGCCGACTTCCTTTATGGAATTGAGCGAATGCGGGGTGATCCGCATCTGAAAATTCTCGAATGCAGGCCTCAGGGCCTCTACATCGATGGCGTCTCCGAACTTTTCATGCAGCTTCTCGAGAGTGGCGATGCTCTCATCCTTCAGGATTCTCTGCCAGTCACTCATTGTTGAACCGCTCCATGCGCCGTCCATCCAATGGATGAGGCGCGGCTCTGCAACCGTTTTGTGTAAGTGATCCGATCGTCCGCCGGTGCATAGAAATCACGCGCGCGTGCGGCCTCGACGTATCCACGCTGGAGGTAGAATCCTCGCGTGTTCCCGTAGTCGGATCGGGACGATGTTTCGACTACCAGCATTCTGGCGTTCAGTCCCTTTAGCCTTCGTTCAACCTCATTCAAGAGGATGGTTCCGCTACCTGAGCCCTGCACGGCAGGATCGACCGCAATCCAGTAGAGATCGTACGTGCGATCCGTGCCGGGCGTTGGCCCGTAGCAGGCAAAGCCGGCCAGCTCCTCTTCCGGGGTGAAGGCGCCGAGAAAGAAATAGTCGGAGCTGGATGGAGGAATAACATTTACTGCGGGCAATGCACCATCTACGCCAGTGGGCGCACCAAATGCCGAATCGAAAAGCTCAATCGCAACGTCCACTTCTTCAGCCCGAAACAGTCGCGTCGCTTCGAGAATTTCGCGCACCCTCGCCCTGTCCTTCGGTGCCATGTCGCCGATAAAAATCCTCGTCATCGCATCCCCGACAGATGCAGCGCACGCTGCCACAACTCAGGCGACGCCTCGACCCGCTCTCTCAATCCCGCTTCACAAACCCGCCGGATTAGAGCGTTGTAATCCATTCCCCCAACATGGGCCATTCGAGCAAGGCCTGCGTTCGGGGATATGTCGGGATCGGGGTTCACCTCGAGCAGCCAAGGGCGACCCACCCCATCGATCCGCAAGTCAACACGCCCGTAACCCTTCGCGCCAACTGCTCTCCATGCGCCGAGGGCAATCTGCTCCAGCTCGCGCGCGAGCTCCGCTGGAAGGTCCGCTGGACATGATGGAATCGCACCGAGATCCTCCTCACTTCCGGTTATCCATTTCGACTGGTAGGAAACGATCTTCCACATACCGCGGGGCATCTCTCCGAAGTTTATCTCCGCAATTGGAAGCACTTCGCCGTCGATGATTCCCACGTTGATCTCGCGTCCGTCGATGTACCTCTGAACGAGAACCTCGTCCCAGCGGTTGTGCATCGCCTCGATACGGGCGGTCAGTCCGCGTCCGCTTCTTACTACTGACCGCTGTTCGATTCCGATCGACGCGTCTTCCGCCGCGGGCTTGCAGATGGCGGGGAATCCAACACTCGAAACCTTCTCGCCTTTGCGCGCCAGTGACCAGCGTGGCACTGGCAGCCCGGCTCGGTCGAGTACGGTGTTGACGACGTTTTTTCTGAGACACAGCGCAGCCGTGGTGCTCGTGTTTCCAGTGAACGGGATTCCAAACAACTCGAGCACTGAGATGACCATCGGCTCAAAAGCAGCGACACCATCGATGCCTTCGCACAGGTTGAAGACGAGATCAAAATGGGCGCGACGCACGCGCTCGACCCAGCGTCCATCTGGGTTGACTGGAACGCGGACGTGCTCGTGGCCCCAATCGGAAATCGCATTCTCGACCGCTTCTACCGATTCGAGGATGAGCGTATCCGGAGTTGCCCCCAGGGCCGACAGACCGTCGAACAACACCCCAATTTTCATGCTCGCGCCTCCACGCGCCCGCGTGTCCACAGGCGGCGATGTGTAGCATCGGAACCACGGACCCAGTGTCCGAGCCCCGTTCAAACCTTTCTGCTTGTTAGACGATCAAGCGGCGCGAGCCCTGCCCATAAATTCGCTGAGAGCGACATTTTGTCGGTCGGCAGCGAACCGCAGGCAAGACTGGATCAGCTCGTTGTAACTCATTCCCGCCGCACGGGCTGCTTTTGGAAAGCAGGAATTGTCCGCGGGGTTCGGGAGAATACCAGGCAGTGGATTGACCTCGACGACATTCGGCGTTCCGGCGGCGTCGAGCCGCACGTCGATGCGCGACCAGTCGCGGCATCCGAGCACACGATAAGCGTCGAGCGTCACGAGCTCGATCGCCTTCGTGAGCGAATCGTCGATTTGCGCAGGGCAATCGAACATCTGAAGAGGGCGCTCGGGGCGATCCCATATCCACTTTGCTTCGAACCCGTAGATGGGAAGAGCGCCGTCGGGTAGTGACTCGAAGTTCATTCCGACTATGGGAAGAACTCTCGCTTCACTTCCGTTACCAAGTACCGCACACGTGAACTCTGCGCCTGGCAGATACTCCTCGACGATCACAGGCTGGCTGTATGTCTCGAGAAGAAACGCCGTCTGTACTTGAAGGTCGTTCCAGGTGCGGCAAAAATTCCGCTCTGTGATTCCCTTCGACGATCCCTCATGCACCGGCTTGGCGAAGAGAGGAAAAGAAAGGGAGCGAGCAGCAGATACGTCACTCATGGAGCGAACAACGGTGAACGCCGCGGTTTTTACGCCGTGATATTCGAGCGTCTCCTTTGTCCTTGCCTTGTCCAGGCACGTGGACAAAGCGAGCGGGTCGCTCCCCGAGTAAGGGATGCCATAGAACTCGCAGATAGCGGGGACGTGTCCCTCGCGATTCACACCATGACGGCCTTCGGCGATGTTGAAGACGATGTCCGGCCGCTCGTTGCGGAGCCGCTCGGGAAAATCTTCATTTGCTTCGAGGAGGATGACTTCGCCTGCTTCGCCAAGGGCCGCGGCAACCGCCTCGATGGTCTCGATACTATCCCACTCGGCGAATTCGTCGTCGGTAGTACTTGGAGGGTCTTCTTCGGGACGGGACGCATCGCCGTCACCGGGGATCTGATTCTGCGCGGCCGGCCCGGTCGGGCCCGAGAGCTCTGATGACTCTGGCTTGAGGTTGTAGGCGAAACCGATGCGGGTCATTCGGTACCTACGAAAATGCGCGGATGCGATTCACGTTGCGCAGTATAAGAACCGGTTTTCTCAGATGCAATAATTATTACGCATGAATTATTGCTGTAGAGAGAAAATCTTTTGTGAGTCGAAAAAATTTTCTTGCTGGCGTGACTCGCGACATTTTGCGAGAGTTGATTTCTCCTCGTCACGAAGGCGCGAAGGCACGAAGAACTTCGGGAGAATGATCAGAAATCTTCCACGGCTGAAAGGCTATTCTGTGCGCCAGGCTGTGTCCTTCGAGAGCGTTCGACCCCAAATCTCCGCTTTTCCTTCGTGCGTTTGTGCCTTCGTGACGAGGTTGTTGTGGCCTGTGGATTGGGCTCGTTGCTCGTTGCTCGTTGCTCGTGGCTCGTTGCTCGTTGCTCGTGGCTCAGACTTTGTGGTAGCTGATTCTTGCTGCCTCGGCCCTGTCACCCGCCTGATAAATCTCGAAATCCGAGAAAAAGCCCGGCGCCTCGCCAAGCAGTGTCCGCAGCATCATCACCGCACAGCGACGAATCTCGAACTCCGCGCCCTCGCTCGACCGCAGCTCCAGCATCGTCCGCCACGCGCGCGCATTTGCTGTCACGACAATCTTCGTCTCCGTCGAATTCGGAAGAACGCCACGCGCTGCCTCGCGCGCCATCTTCCGGCGATGGACTTTATCGCCCACCCAGGCATAGCGTGTCATGAGCTGCTCGACGAGAGTGACATAACTCTTCTGCGCGGCCTCCACCTGCTGTGTCCATGCCTTCTCGAGCGCTTCATCTCCAATGATCGCCGGAGGCATCACGAAGTTCGCCGTGGATTCATCGACATACCGCTGCGAGAGCTGCGAATAAGCAAATCCCGCTCGGTGCCGAACGAGCTCATGGGTAAGCGAGCGACTAACGCCCTCGAGCAGGAGCGAGTAGTTGGCGTGTTCGAGCACGCTCCCGTGGCCTTGCTTCTTGATGTTTTCCAGGTAGTCCCGCGTCGCGCGGCTGGCGGGATTCTTCTGGCTCATATAACAGAGGCGCCCTGCAAATTCCGCCAGTCGCTCACCGTCGGTGCTCTCTCCAAGCCACTGGACGGGGAGGTGTTCGGGCTCCGAGAATGCCGGGCGCGAAAGAACGGTTATTCGAGGCTCGAGAAAAATCACGTCGGGAAGGCGAGGGTCATACGGCGGCGAGCCGTTAAACTAGTCCTGCTCAGGCTCCGGTACCAGCGATAATCTGAACTCGGAATATGCGCGATCGTCGCCAACGTGATCGAGCGCCCTGCGTGCCGCCGGCGGGAGCGGCGCGAGCGATGGATCGTACTTGATGTCCCCAATCGCCTTCTGATTCCCGAGAGGAATTTTTACGCCCGGATTCAGAATGCCACGTGGATCGAAGCTCTCTTTCACGAGGGCAAACAGGTCTCGTGCCTCAGCGCTCCACACGCGGTCGAGAAGCGGAGTCCGAAGTCGCCCATCACCATGT
>JANYKY010000074.1 GCA_025357975.1 Gemmatimonadaceae bacterium | reverse complement strand
CGCTGCCAGGCGCACCGCCGATGAACTCTGCTCCACTGCGTTCTGCCCATCTCTGCAATTGATCGATCGCGCCAGCGCGAAATGTGTCACCGGCACCAACGAGAGTTTTCTTGCCCCGCGCTTCCATCAAGGCAGCAAGCTTGCCGATGAAAGTTGTCTTGCCCGCACCGTTTACCCCGATGACAAGAATGACGGTTGGCTTCTGCGCGGCAAACACGACCGACGAGTCGTCGGTGTCTGCTCCGAGTGAGCGCGCCACACCTTCCTCGAGCGATGCAAGGAATTGCTCCTGAGTGCGGATGTCGCCGCGCCGAGCTTGCCGTTCTACATCCTCGACCAGCCGCATGCTGGTTGCGACGCCAAAGTCTGCTTCGATCAGCACTTCTTCGAGCTTTTCCAGCGACCCCTGAATCGCCCCACCTCGCGCGAGCGTGGTAATGTCGAGCATCGCGATATCCTTGACTCGCTGCCATAGGGAGCGGGATTGGAGATCAGAGGCACGCTTGAGGATTCGGGGCATTTCTTTCTTGACGACTATTGGGGGGGTTCCTTGCGGCAAAGAAAGATAATCCGACTCGCCGCTTCGCTCAGGCAGCGACGCTCCGGTCGCATCATACTGCGTCGGACATATTGCGTAATGCGGACTACGCAATGCAGTTAAAGCTTCGCTCCCGACCGCGCTAGTTAGTTCGCTGCGACCTTGGGGAAGGCGGATAGCATCTTCGAGCGCTGCAGCTCGAAGACACTACGCTCCGATGACGGGATTGGGTCCCCGCCTTTCATCTGAAGCGCGATGCGCGGGTCACGCTGGACCCCGTTCACGAGAATTTCGAAGTGAAGATGCGGACCAGTTGCCAGTCCAGTCATACCAACGGCGGCAATCGTGCTGCCGATTGCTACGTGCGACCCTTCGTGGATGCCCTTCGCAAAGTTGCGAAGATGCCCGTACCGGCTGACGAATCCATTGCGGTGCCGGATGTCAATCACGTTTCCATAACCGCCTTTTCTGCCGGCGAAGATCACGATACCATCGCCGATCGAACGCACTGGAGTGCCCATGGCGGCTGCGTAGTCCGTGCCTTTGTGCTGGCGCCAGATTCCAAGGATCGGATGCTTGCGTCCACCAAAAATGCTCGATATCCGCCGAAACGCGACCGGCGCGCGCAGGAATGAAGCGCGAAGCGACTTGCCAGCCGCGTCGAAATACTGGCCACTCGCTGACGGACTATCGAAGCGAGTCGCGTCAATCTCACTTCCCGCGATGGCGATGCGCGCGCCGAGGATCTTGTTTACGAGAATGGCGCCGTTGGGCTTCTGCAACCGCTCGACGAGAATGTGAAACTTGTCGCCAACCTGGAGATCCCTCCCGACGTCCACGCGGTATTCGAATATGTCCGCGAGAGAGAATGCGAGCTCATGGCGCGCTTCACGCGGCAGCGAGCCATCGCTCGACTTATCGAGTGCGGAGAACAGGCTCGACTGAATTACACCGCTGACTGTGAGAGTGTCGAGCTTTTCCTTATTCGAAGCTTCGACGACGACGGGGGCTGCAACGAAGCTCGTTAACCGAAAGGCCGGGGGCAGGACACGAGCAGTGCTCGTCGATGCGCCCGCAACAGCAAACTGGCCGAGCACCACGTTGCCCGGGGTTCGGCCGACGGGGGGCGTCAGCCGAACTGCGAGGACACAAAAAAGTCCAACGAGCGAATACGTGATGACTCGTGCATTGCGAACCGTCAATCCATCTGTCTCCGAATGAACGTCGGGATCTCCATGTCGCTGAGATCCTGTCCGTTGCCGTCAATCTTGTCCTGTAAGGACGACGGACCGGACAGTGGCGTCACTCGTCGAGAGATGTCTGGGGTTATTGAACTGTTACGCGACGGTGGTGTCACCGCGCGGCTCCGCAGAGGAAGCTGAATTATTGGCGTGCCGACGGGCTTCGGCATCTGGGCCGATTCGCGCGCGAGATGCGGCTCTTTCGATGCATTCGCCGCAATGTTCGACGGACTCTTGTCGAAACCGGTGGCGATGACCGTGACGCGACACTCGCCCTGCATTGCCTTCTCGTTGACGGTTCCGAAAATGATTTCGGCATCTTCGCCAACGGCGTCTTTCACAATCTCGACGATCTGATGAACGTCGCCAAGCGTGAGGTCGTCGCCGCCGGTGATGTTGACGAGCACTCCAGTCGCCCCAGAAACAGAGACGTTGTCCAGCAGCGGGCTTGCGATCGCCTGCTGGGCAGCGTCGGTTGCGCGATTCTCACCGCGGCCGATGCCTGTTCCCATCAATGCGGATCCACCCTGCTCCATCACCGTGCGGACGTCTGCAAAGTCGACGTTCACGAGACCGGTGACCGTAATCAGAGTCGAGATGCCCTGCGTTGCGTGAAGGAGAACCTCGTCGGCTTTCTTCAGGGCGTCATGGAAAGGAATTCCCTTTCCGACGACTGCGAGGAGACGCTCGTTCGGCACGACGATCATCGTGTCGACGTGCTTTCTCATCTCGGCGATGCCGAGCTCGGCCTGTCTGAGCCGCTTGCGTCCTTCGAACAGGAATGGCCGGGTCACGATTCCGACGGTGAGAGCTCCGGCTTCCTTTGCGAGCTCGCAAACTGTCGGCGCAGCGCCTGTTCCCGTACCGCCGCCCATTCCGCAGGTAACGAAGACAAGATCGGAATTCGTCAGAACCCGTGAGACTTCTTCGCGATTCTCTTCTACCGCCTGCTTTCCGATTTCAGGGCGCGCACCGGCACCAAGACCGCGGGTGAGCTTTTTCCCGATTTGAATTTTTACGTCGGACTTCGAATTCAGGAGGGCCTGAGCATCGGTGTTGATCGAAATGAATTCAACACCCGACAAGCGCTCCTCAATCATTCGGTTTACGGCGTTGCCGCCACCGCCACCGACTCCCACAACCTTCATCCGAGCGTTCTGCGACGCGCTTTCCTCGAACTCGAAATTCATCAGTTGGGGTGCTCCAATGCTGCTGGGGTTGGGAAGAGCGAACGGCCAATATATATGCGCCCCTACGCATCATCCAATAGCCAATCACGAGTGTGGATAAGAATTCTTCGGAAGCGCACGCCAATGTGGTTTCCCACAAATGGCGGCGAACGAGAATCTTTATGATGTTGACAGACTAAACGGCACAGTAGAACGAACTTGGCCGCTTTTCACGCGCTAGAAAAAATCCTGTAACCAGGTTTTTACACGCCGCGCAAAACGATCCACATTGGGCGACGACATCGGCCTCTTTCTGCCGGCCGCTGAAGCACCTCCAACCGTGACACGATTAGCGCCGTACAGGGCTAATCCCACCACCGTCGAAAACCGCGGAGCATCGACTGAATCCGACAAGCCGCCAACGTTTTCAGTCGCGATACCGATTCGCACGCCGGTGCCGAACACATCCGTTGCAAGCTCCGCAATTCCCTGCATCGCGGCCGCTCCACCAGTCACGACGATCCCACCACTCAACCGCCCGGCGTATCCGGCACGCTCGATCTCACCCTGCACCAGAGAGAAAATCTCGTCGATGCGCTGATGAATAATGTGCGCCAGGACTTCCCGCGGAACGTGCCGCTCACCCTGCGCTACCGTACTCGGTAGCTCCACGATGTCATCAGGACTCACCATGGGCTCGTAGGCGCAACCGTAGCGCTCCTTCAACCGGTCTGCATCGGCTTGAGTGACGCCGATTCCCTGGACGATGTCGTTCGTCACGTTGCTGCCGCCGAAATTGACGGTGCCGAGATGACGAATCTTGCCTTCGTGGAAAATGGCGATGTCGGTCGTGCCCGCCCCCATCTCGACCAGAGCGACGCCCAGCTCCTTCTCATCCTCAGTCAATACAGCCAACGCGCTCGCCAGCGGCTCGAGCACGAGCTCTTTGACATGGTAGCCAGCCCGCTCCACTGACTTTCTGAGATTCATCGCCGGAGATCCGCCGATGGTAATCAGATACATCTCTGTCTCGAGCCGGGTGCCGATCATTCCAATGGGATCGCGAATTCCCTGATTCTTGTCGACGGTGTATTCCTGTGGGATTGCATGCAGGAGCTCGCGGTCCTGCGGAAACGGCTGCGCTCTCGCCACTTCGTTGGCGCGATTGACATCCGCGCGTGAGATCTCATCTCCATTCACCGCCACGATGCCCTTGCTGGTCATCGCGCTCACGTGCTCGCCGGCGATTCCGACATAGATGGAATCAATCTTCGTTCCGGCCATCCGCTCGGCGTCCTCGACAGCCTTCTTGATGGACCGCGTCGTCTCTTCGATGTCGGAAACGACGCCGCGTCGCAGACCCGTGGTTCGAGTCTGGCCGACGCCGAGCACCTTGATCCCAGTCTGCCGCTGCAGATCACCGACTGCCTCGGCGATTACAACGGTAGTTTTCGCCGATCCAATGTCCAGACCAGCGATGACGTGTTCGCGATTCATTGAAGCCTTGCGATCACCTGATCGCGGTAACGAAGGTCGAGCTCGGCGACATTGGCCCGGCGCCGCAACAGGTCGGACTCGACGGGAAAGATATCGGCCAATCGCGCGACGGACACCCCCAGCATAGCGCGAACGCGCAATCCGCGCGAATTGCTGTGCTGCGCTACAGCGTTTGCCGAATCGCTGGCAGCGGAGTCGGGCCGGGGAGCTGCCGATGCGCCGACTCTCGGCTCCAGGAGCAGGACAATACCGTCTCGTCCATCACGGCCGATTTCACTCAATCGTCCGAATAGAAGCGGGTCACGCGTTCGCATTGCACCCAGCAGGGCGAGCATCGCCGCGTCGCGCTGGAGAGCTATGGGGAGATCGAGTTTGGTTTCGCCAGGGTCGATCGGAAGGACTACGCCTGCACTATCGACGGGCTCGAGACCGCGAGGACTTGGAGAGAGCGCGACAGGAAGATTCTCCACGATCGAGACGACGAGCGTTCCCGGCAGCTTTCGCGAAACCTCCACGTCTCTGACCTGCGGGAGGGAGCGCACCCTGTCTGCGAGAGGCTTCGTGTCCTCCCATACAGAACGCATCGTGTCGATGCCCATGCGTTCTATAACGAGTGACGGATCGAGATACGTTGTTCCCTGAACACTGACCGATCGAACGTGAAAATATTCCATTCGCGTTGCACTGCGGCGCGCGAGCCAGGCGGCGGGCGCAATCAACATCACAAGAATTACTCCGGCTGCGAGGCGCCACCTGAGACGACGCCTCGGAGTTGGTTCGGCCGGAGACTCAACTGCGGTCAAGCGCGATTCAGCAACAGTTCGCGCAGCTCAGGGCCTGTCTTTGTTATATCCCCGGCGCCGATCGTGAGAACAACGTCTCCTTCTTTCACGAAATTCTTGAGAGCCGCGGCCAAATCGTCGCGGGGCCCCTGCCACTGAGGGCCATCTGATGCGGCCCTCATCGGGTCGCCGATCATCGCCGACGAAACACCTTCGATGGCTTTTTCTCGCGCGGGATACAAGTCGGTGAGGAACACGATGTCCGCAAGCGCCAACGCGTCGGCAAACTCCTGATGGAAATCGCGCGTTCGGGTGTACAGGTGCGGCTGAAAAGCTGCAACGATACGTCTTCCCGGGAATGCGGAGCGAGCAGCTTCCAATGTCGCGGCGATCTCTGTTGGATGATGCGCGTAGTCGTCGATGATCATTACGCCATTCGCTTCGCCAATGCGCTGAAAACGTCGCTCTACGCCAGCGAAACCTTCGAGCCCCGGCGCAAGCTGCTCGAGCTTGACGCCAAGCGCGAGGCCAGCCGCAATTGCCGCAAGTGAGTTGCGAACGTTGTGCAATCCGGGTACACCGAGATGCACACTGCCAAGTGCCGCCCCGTCATACGCGACGTCGAACTTCGATCCGGCGCCGTGCGATTCGATGTTTCGCGCAACGAGGCGAGCTTCCTTTGCTGACGTTCCGTAGCGAATGACCTCTGCGGTGTTAGGCGTCGGCAGTCTGCATGCACCTTTATCATCCGCGCAAAGGATGATCGTCCTTGCTCCTCTCACGAACTGTGCAAACGCATCACGTATCTCGTCCAGGCCACCTGGATAAATGTCGAGATGGTCCGCCTCCATGTTGGTGACGACGGCTATTGTCGGAGCGAGAGCGTGAAATGATCGATCGTATTCATCGGCTTCAACGACGAACAGCTTGTCCGATCCCGCCTTGAGATTGCCGTCCCACGATCCGACGCGGCCGCCAACGACGCCAGTCGGATCGAGACCAGCCGCTGTGAGCGCTTCGGTGGTCATCACAGTCGTTGTAGTCTTGCCATGCGTTCCTCCAATTGCCACGAGCTCCCCGCCCGCCACCGCTTTGCCGAGTGCTTCGGCACGACGGGTAACGGGAATGCCAAGCTGTCTGGCGCGCCGCAGTTCGGGATGATTTTTTGGCACAGCGGATGTAACGACTATTTCCTGCGCCCCGTCGACATGCGATGGATCGTGACCTTGCTGTACGTGCACACCGAGACGCTCCAGATCCGAAGCGATTGCCTGACTCGTGTCGCAGCCAGTGACGGTGTATCCTCTGCGAATAAAGAGCTCGGCCAACGCGCTCATCCCGGCGCCTGCGATTCCAACAAAGTGAACTGGGCGACTATCGGCCATTCGTTTCAACGAGCTGAAGGATATCCGATGCAATATCGCGCGCTGCGTTGGGTCTTGCGCGCGTTTTCACGGCAGCTGATCGCTGTGAGAGAAGCGAAGGATTGTCGAGCAATGCACGAACCGATCTATCGAGAATTTCCGGGGTCAGCTCACTCTGCAGGACGGTTTCCGCGGCGCCGGCTGCAGAAAGCGCGCGTGCATTCAAGGTCTGATGATCGGCCGCCGCCGTGGGAAGCGGCACGACGATGGGCGGAATTCCCCATGCTGCAAGCTCGGCAGTTGCGATTGCCCCTCCACGCGAAACCGCGAAGTCGGTGACGGCATACGCTTCGGAAACTGGAGCGAGATATGCGCGAACACGAACCTTGTCGTTTTCGAGAGAGGAATAATCAGCGTACGTGCCGGGGCCGGTGGCCCATATTACGAAAAGGTTTTCTGGAATGCCATTTCGAGTCCAGCTTGCAACCACGTCGTTAATGGCTTTTGATCCCTGGCTCCCGCCGTAGATCAGCAAGACCTTGCCACCGGTCGCCGGAAAATCCCATCGTTGCCGAGCTGCGGCGCGATCCGGCAACGGCACCGGCGGCGGTTCGATCGGATTGCCCGAATCGAACACCTTGGTATTGTGCCCCGGGTGAAGGTAGCGCACGGCTTCGGGAAACCCGTTGAATATCTGACTTGCAAAACGACTGAAGAACTTTGTCGTCAAACCGGGAAAACTATTCTGCTCCTGGACGACGAACGGAATTCCGTGAACCGTCGCGTAGGCCAGAGCAATGCCTGATGCATATCCTCCGGTACCGACGACGCAGACGGGGCGACTTTCGTGCACTATCGCGCCCACTCGACTCCAAGCCGAAACCGCGCCGCGCAATGTCTTCCAATTCTCCCAGGGCCGCGAGCGGTAGAGCGGATGAAGATCGAGAAGCTCGTGCGCGAACTCGGTAGTGGGCAGCACGTTTCGCTCGATGCCGCGCTTCGCACCGATGAAAAACGGCTCAACATCCGGTGAGAGCGCAACGACTGCCCTTGCGATCGCTAGTCCTGGGTACAAATGACCGCCGGTACCACCGCCAGCGAACAACATTCTCATGCGGGTGCGCGCTGCATCCCGAAAGACGGATCTGTCGCGCGCGATCCGATCACTTTCTCATGTGTGCTTCCGATGTTGACGAGAATCCCCGTCATGAGCAGAGAAAGCACCATGTTCGACCTTCCGTATGACACGAAGGGCAATGTCAGCCCCGTCGTGGGAAGCATGCCGATGACGACGCCGATGTGCAGATAAGCGGTGATGACGATCGTCGTTGTAATTCCCACAGCGGCAAGTTGCTGGAACTGGGTGCGTGCAGTACGCGCAATGCGAAAGCCGAGGTATGTGAATGCTGCAAAGGCGAGGATGAGCAGTGTCATGCCGACGAACCCCCACTCTTCCCCGATGGATCCAGCGATGAAGTCATCATACGCGAGCGGCAAGAATCCGAGCGGCTGACGGCCCTGGCCGAATCCCACGCCGAAGATTCTTCCGGAGCCGACCGCAATGAGGGATTGACGAAGCTGGTCACTCACGTGCGAAGGTGCGCTGCCGGGGTCGAAAAAAGCGGTCATTCGAAGAAGAGCGTAGTTAAGTCGCTCCATCTGCGTCCACAAAAGAGGAATGGAAAGAATCCCCAGCACGACGAAGTGGCCGATACGCACTCCACCGGCAAAAAGAATTATTCCCATTGTAAGCGTGTACATCATCGCCACTGACAAGTCGGGCTCGAGAGCGACGAGAACGTCGAGCAGCCCGATGATGACGAGGAACGGCAACAATCCCTTGGTGAGCCTTCGAAGCACGTCGCCTTTCTTCACGATAAGCATCGAAGTCCACATGATCACAGCAATCTTTCCCAGCTCGGACGGCTGCAGCGAGGAGCCGATCAAAAATCTTCGCGAGCCACGGAGGCGCGGCGCGATATGTTCCGTAAATGGCAGGATGATCAGCAGCAATAACAAGATCGTGATCAGCATCAGCGGCCACGACCATTTGCTCCACTTCTCCGCATCGACTTTGGAGAAGAGCGCAAGCGCTACGACACCGGCCGACACGCCAATCAGGTGCCGCAGAATGAAAAAGCCGCTACCAATGTTCTTGTTCTGCGCGTAGATCGCGCTTGCGCTGTAAACCGTTGCCAGCCCGAACGCCAACAGACAGGCTGTAAGCAGCAGGAGAACACGAGCTTCGATACCCATGTTCCACCGATACCGGATATCGGCCGCCGCAGTGGTCACGATTTCTGCAACGCGAGCCGCCTGAACGCCGCGCCTCGCTCCTCGTAATTCCGGAACATGTCGAAGCTCGAGCATGCCGGTGACAGGAGTATCGCATCGCCCGGGCCCGCTGACTGCCTCGCACGCTCCATGACTTCCTCGAAGTTAGAGCCCAGCTTTTCGAAGTTGACAAGTTTGCCGATGTCTTTCTCCACTTCGCTGGCCGCTTCGCCGTATGCGATCACCTTTTTCACGGTCTTGGCGATAGCAGGGGCAAGCGCGGTATACGCCTCGCCCTTATGGCGCCCACCCAGGAGGAGGACGGTTGGCCGTTTCATGCCGGACACTGCGACCAGAGTCGAGCTGACGTTGGTGGCCTTGGAGTCGTTGATCCACTGCACGCCGTCGACTTCCCCAACTATCTCGAGCCGGTGGGCGAGCGAGTGAAACCCTCGCAGCGCGTTCGCCATCACCTCGAGAGATTCGGTGGTCGCGAAGCGATCGTCTGCGATCGATACTGCCAGCGACGCAGCAAGGGCGTTCGCCACATTGTGATCGCCCAACAATCTCAGCTCCGAGCGAGGCATCAGTGAGTCACCACGCAGGATCATCGTGCCTGTTGTGGAATCGAGCCACGCATCAGATCGGATTCGTGTCGAAAATCTGAATCTCTCGCCAGCTGCATGCCCGGCCATGTCATTTACGAGCTGATCATCAGCGTTGAGCACCCACTTCGACGATGAGCTCGCATTGGAGAAAAGTCGGGCCTTGTCAGCGTAGTACTCTTCCGTCGTCGAATAACGGTCGAGATGATCGGGCGAGAGATTGGTCAGAACACCAACATCAGGCGTCAGGCTCGGTGTATCGTGAAGCTGGAACGACGACATCTCGAGAGCAATCCACTCCGGATGCTGATCACTAAGCGCAATCACCGAGAGTGGCGTCCCGATGTTGCCGGCGTCCACCGCATCCACACCGAGCGCGCGAAGGAGATGGCCGATCAATGCGGTCGTTGTCGTCTTCCCATTCGTTCCAGTGACCGCGATCACGCGCGATCGCGTCAGCGCGGCAAGCGCGATCTCTATCTCGCTGACGAGCGGCACGTTTGCCTGATGTGCCGCTGCAACGGGCGGATTGTGAGGATCGATGCCGGGGCTGACGACGACTCTCGATGCGCGTCTTATCCTCTCGAGGTCGTGCGAGCCTACATCGACGGAGGCGCCAAGTAAGCGAAGTGCGTCGGCATTTGCATGAACGGTGGGCGAAATTCCTGCATCCGACGCGTACACACGAGAGCCGCGTGCAAGCAGCAGCTTCGCGGCCGCCGTGCCGCTTTTCCCCATCCCCAGTACCGCGACTTCCCCCGCGGGCTGATCCGCACCGGTCATCGCAGCTTGAGCGTGCTCAATGCCAGAAAGGCGCAAAGGATCCCAAGAATCCAGAACCGAACGACTACCTGTGACTCGTCCCATCCTCCCTTCTCGAAATGGTGATGAAGAGGCGCGAGAC
>JANYKY010000058.1 GCA_025357975.1 Gemmatimonadaceae bacterium | reverse complement strand
ATTGCGTCAACCGCTCGGCCGACCCGTCGTCCGGCGCGTCGCGCACCTGCTTCCGCGCGCTTGCGCATCGAATCGGAAATCGTAGCGTGATGTCCGTGAAAAATTATTTCCACTATTCATTGCCTCGCTGCACCACTTGCTGAAGGTGCGAAAATGTGTCCCTGGCTGATCGATCCCAGGTGAATCGTTCGGCAAAACGCCTGCCCGCTTTTCCCATTGTGTCAACGAGATCCCGTGACGACGCGATTCGGCGCATCGCCGCCGCCAACGCGATCGTGTCCGCGTGTGGCGCCAGTATTCCGGTTTCGCCGTTTATCAGCGATTCCTTCAAACCCGGCGAATCACTCGCGATTGCAGGGGTACCGCATGCCTGTGCCTCGAGATTCGTGAGGCCCCAACCTTCTTTGGGAGAAGCAAGAACGGTCGCCCACGATTTTCTCAACAGGTCGCGCTTCTCCTCCGGTGAGATGTACCCAAGGAAACGAACGCTTTCCTGCAGACCTAATGAGGTGGTGAGATTCTCCAGCTCGTCGCGAAAATCACCCGCCCCGGCAATATGGAGGCGTGCGCCCGGTGACCCAACCCGGGCAAACGCCTGGATGACGAGATTCACACCCTTGTAGCGCTTGAGGCGCCCAACGTACGCGAATAAAGGCGTGGGCGAGCGCATGCTCACATCAGGCGTGAAAAACTCCGTGTCCATTCCGTTGTAGATCACCCGGATGTTCTTTCGATTCACGCCGCGAGCAGCGAGATCGTCAGCTGTGCTCTCGCTGACTGCCTCGAATGGAATGGTTTTGTAGACGGAGCCGATGCCACGCTCGGCAATCCACACAGCTGCTGCCATCGGTGGAGACGCCTCCCTAAAAATTGTGGCGCCGAAAAGATGGTGCACGAGGCCGACGACACGGGTTGCTCCCCAACGCGGCGTGTAAAGGGGAATTTTATTCAGGTCTTCCACTATTACATCGTAGCCTTGCGCGGCGAGTCTGTCGCGATAGTAGCTGCGAGCGTGAAATGGAAACGTGTATCTCGTGCCCACACGGTGCACGTCGATTCCGTCCAGGAAGGCTCGCGCAGAAGCGTTTTTCCAGCCGCTCGAGAGAAGGTCGATTCTATTTCCTTGCGCGGCGAGTCGCCCGAACACCTCGTGCAGATGGACCTCAGCTCCTCCGGCGAAAGGATTTTCCCTGTCGTTCCAGTTGACGACGAGAATCCGCACTAGAGCACTCCGGCCCGCCGCGCGTATGCGTCGAGCACTCCATTCACGAATCGCGCACTGGCTGCCGACCCGAATCGCTCGGCCAGGCGAACTGCTTCCTGAATGACAACGCGCGGAGGCGCTTCGCCGCGCTTGAGCTCTGCCGCGCCGAGGCGTAGTACTGAGCGCTCGATTGCACCGATTCTCTCGAGGCGCCAGTTGTCTGTCACTGCCATGAGCGCCGCATCGAGCTCGGCATGCGCACTTGCAACGGTTCGGACAATCCCGCCAGCGAACTTTCTTTCCTCCGGGCTCACTGCAAGGTCATCAAACACGCGAACCGCAACCCGCGTCAGGTCTTGCCCCGCGCGCATGTCCCACGCGTAAAGCGCTTGCAGCGCTCGCGCGCGGCCTCGCGTTTCAATCCTCATCTGGCACGTCAAGCTGACCCATCAGGTCGGCCATTTCGAGAGCGGCGACGGACGCATCCCAGCCTTTGTTTCCGTGTTCGCCGCCGCAACGCGCGAGCGCCTGCTCCATTGTATCGCACGTGAGAAGTCCGAATCCCAGCGGGATTTCCGAGTCGCGTGATGCATCGGCGAGTCCACGGGATGCTTCTCCAGCGACAAAATCGAAGTGCGGAGTGTCTCCGCGGATAACCGCACCCAATGCGACAATTGCCTCATAACGATCGCTGGCCATGGCGTGACGGGCAGCGAGAGGAAGTTCCCACGCTCCCGGAACCCAGATGACGTCGATGTCATCGAACGCTACGCCATGACGCACTAGCGCATCGAGAGCTCCGTCGACGAGTGCGCGCGTGATGGTCTCGTTGAACCGGCTGGCGACGACAGCGACCCGCCGGCCTGAGCCAACGGGATTGCCCGTAATTTCAGCCATTCACGAGGCCAGAAGGTGGCCGAGCTTCTCGCGTTTGGTGTCGAGGTACCCGGAGTTTTCCTCAGTCTGCGGAGGCACGATTGCAACGCGGTCTTCCACCTCGAGCCCGTATCCCTCCAGGCCTACGAGCTTCCGCGGATTGTTGGTCAGCGGACGGATTTTTTTCAGGCCGAGGTCGAGCAGAATCTGGGCGCCGATACCGTAGTTTCGTAAATCCGGCTTGAACCCCAGCTGCTCATTTGCTTCGACAGTATCAGCGCCAGTGTCTTGGAGCTCGTAAGCCTTCAGCTTGTTGAGCAGGCCAATCCCACGGCCCTCCTGATCGAGATAAACGATCACCCCGCGCCCCTCGGTGGCGATTTTTTGCATTGCGGTGTGAAGCTGCCAGCCGCAATCGCAGCGAAGCGAATGAAATACGTCGCCGGTGAGACAGCGCGAATGCATGCGAACCAACACACTATCCTCGTTATCGGACACGTCCCCGAAAACGAGTGCCACATGCTCGTGGTGGTCAACATCGTTCTTGTAGCCAATGACCTTCCAGAGACCGAAGTCCGTTGGAAGCCGAGCTTCGGCGACCCGATGCACGAGGCGCTCGGATTGCAATCGGTACGCGACGAGTTGCGCAACGGTAATGAAGGTGAGCTGGTGCTCTGCCGCGAATTTCTCGAGTTGCGGACGCTTTGCGGTGGTGCCGTCTTCGTTCAAGACTTCGCATATCACACCTGCCGGATACACCCCAGCGAGGCGAGTGAGGTCGATCGCCGCTTCCGTATGGCCGACGCGTTGCAGCACTCCGCCGTCGCGCGCGCGAAGAGGCGGAATGTGGCCCGGCCGCCTGAGATCCGCAGGCGTCGTTGCTGGATCGACAGCGACACGAATGGTGCGGGCGCGATCCTGTGCGCTAATTCCTGTCGTGACTCCGAATCTCGCGGCAGCATCGATGCTCACTGTAAAAGCGGTGCGCTGTTCTTCGGTATTGTGTTCCGATTGCTGGGGCAGGCGAAGCTGATCTGCCCTTTCGCCGGTCAATGCAAGACAGATCCAGCCGCCCGCTTTTTTTATCATGAAGTTGATGAGCTCGGGCGTTACGAGCTGCGCGGCGCAAATCAGGTCGCCTTCGTTCTCACGATCCTCGTCGTCCGCAACGAGAATCAGTTTGCCGGCCTTGATGTCGGCAATTGCCTGCTCGACAGTTCCGAATTCCATGGAGTTACCCTTTTGCCTGGTCGTCACCCGGGCTTCTGTTGATATACGGAGCGACAATTCGCTGCACGAACTTTCCTATCACGTCTGTCTCGACGTGCACCTCATCACCCGGCGACAGCATGCCGAGGGTCGTGTGGCGGGACGTGTACTCGATAATTGATATCTGCAACTTATCACCTTCTAACTGGTTTACGGTGAGGCTGACACCGTCAATCGTGACCGAGCCATGAAGGATGAGTGTGTTCGCGAGGCGCTTTGGGAGGTGAATGTCGATGAGCAGCGCATCTTCTGCTTTATTGACGGCCTCCACTCTGGCCACCGCATCGACGTGGCCCTGAACGATGTGTCCGCCGAACCTCGAATCGGCGCGCATCGCACGCTCGAGATTCACTCGTGTTCCCGGACGCCAATTGGATATAGTCGTTCTGCCGGTAGTCGTTACAACAGCCGCTACGGTGAACCACCCGTCCCCGAATTCCCGAACTGTGAGGCACGCGCCATTCAGCGCAATGCTTTCGCCAGCAGCTAAGTCCGAATACGAGCATTGGACCGTAAGCTCGACGCCCGCGGATGTTCGCTCGACCGCGGTGACGTCACCAACCGCTTCTACAATTCCGGTGAACATTCAGCCGCTCGCTACGGAATACACTGTCATCACGTCGTCACCCAATTTCGCGGTTCGAAGAATCGTGAACCGTGGAGCGCCATCCATCGTTTGCGGCGCAATCCCTGAAAATGCATTGAGCGACCCGCTGCCGAGGATGATCGGCGCCTGGAACATGACGAGGCGGTCAACGAGTCCGCCGCCGATGAATGAGGCGGCGAGTCCAGCGCCGCCTTCGACAAGGAGTGAGTTGATTCCACGCATCTTGAGCTTGCGAAGCGCGTCCCTGAGATCGTGAGCGGGCAGCGCCTCGACTCCAGCGCTCGCGAGATCCGGTGGTAAGGGAGTCATCTCGCCCGTTACAAGCAATGTCGGCGTTTCTCGAGCGGTTTTCGCAAGCTTGCTCTGGGATGAAAGTCGGGCGGATCGGTCGAATACGATTCGGGTTGGTGGAACGCGCGGCGGTGATTCGAAGCGCGCCGTAAGCTCGGGATCGTCGGCCGCTGCGGTCGCGGCGCCG
>JANYKY010000042.1 GCA_025357975.1 Gemmatimonadaceae bacterium | reverse complement strand
AGGTAGAGCTGCATCTCGCACGCGGCGCCGGCATCCGTAGCGCCGAGCTCTTTTTCCAGCGCGAGAACGTCGGCGATGTGAGGGAGAGCAGATTGGCGCCGGGACGAACGAATCCTTCCCCACCAGACGTAGACGTTTTCTTCGTCCTCCTCTTTCGCGCGGAACTGCCGCGCGCGCTCCCGCCGCCGCATGATGTGCGATTCCATCACGTCGGTACCGTACGCGGGGTTCCACACGCCGACAAGATGGCGGGCTGCTTTCGAATCAATCATCGTCGCTGCTACCACGTCGTTGCAGTTCCAGGATGGCCTCGAGCTCTGGAATATGCTCGAAGTCGCGGGGTCGTCCCGCTGCGCGCTTGGCGCTTATCAATGATGGCAGATCGAGCACTCTGAAACGAATGTCGAACGCCGTGACCGCCACTGAATTTTGGCGGCATTTCGCATAGTTGCCCACCCCTTTCACCATGTCGAGGAGGTCGACTGCGCCCTCGGTCGTCGTCAGAGTCATCATGGGCGTTACCTCGAACTGACGCTCGTCCATGAAGAACGGCAAGCCACGCTCGATGCCGCGCGGATATGCTTTCCATTCGTGTAGAAGCGCAGCCAGCCGCCGCACGTTTGCCGGAGTTGCGTCGTAACAGATATCGACATCATCTGTAACGCGACGGGAGCCGTGCGCCGCTGCTGCAAGTCCGCCGATGACAACAAAGCGCAGCCGCTCGGCCGTGAGGCCTTGAAGAATGGACGAGAAGCTCATCCCATCACTTTCCTGACTTGGATCGAGCCGGGCGATGGCGCGAAGCGGCGGCAGTTTTCATCCCACCAATGAATTCCGCGTTTTGCTGGAGGCGATGGAGTCGCGTAGCCGGCGATTCCATCAATCCTTCACGTAACGCATTGAGGTCGATTCCATAGGCGATCGCGCGCGCCAGTGCATCGCCCTTACTCAACGTGGGCGATCGTCCACGTCGACGAGCTCCACCCATTATCAACGCGGCCGAAAGTGCAGCGTTATGCCAGGAGTGATAGCGCGCCGCGTCGAGCACGATCGACACTTCGCTGGTGCTGGACGGACCGAGCTTCACCTCTCGTTCAGAAGGCTTGTGTGTCAGCGCTTCGGTTGCGAGCTGGGCCGAGTGCGAGAGCGTGAAGCCCAGGGTATGGTTGAAGAGGCGAAGCAGCCCCATCCACGTGCTGTCCTCAGGCGTGTAGCGCAGCGAAAGTCCCAGAAGTCGGGCGCTGTTCTCGATCCACTTTTCGTCGGCGTTCACCGCAAGTGAAAACTGAGACCGAGTCATGGAGTAAATATACCTACTTAATAGGGGATATTACGCGTCTTCAGCAGAAGTGTGCGTCTAAAGGTATCCGCCGTGTCGCTTTGCTAACGCGTCAACATCGTTTCGAGTTTTCTTGCGACTTCCTGTCGAAGGGATTGCGGCTCGAGCACTTCTGCTTCGGACCCGTATTGAAGCACGTGCCTCACGCCCCAGTCAGAGTCGGCAAGTGGGTGCTCCATCGTGAGCGACCCATCCGCGTCCAAGGGCACTCCTTCACGCTCTGCGATCCAGCGCGCGATTTTCGGCGAGTAACGTACCGTCATTCCCGATGGTGATGTATCTGCCTTGAGGCCTTTCAGCGAACCGCCTATCTATAGTAGTGTCGTCGGCCGGGAGCGTCCTGATCATTTTCCGAAGGCGATCGCGCGCGCGCTCGATAGCGGGTGTTTCGTCAGGCGGCCGTTCCGATCGGAGAATGGCGAGCCCAAGCTCGAGAGCAGACAACTCGGCAACGGTCAATCCCATCGGCCGAAGGAACAGGTCCGACGTCACGGACACCGTTCCTGGCGAGATGTACACCTGCATTCCTTCAATGAATCCGCCCGGTTCGCCTTGTCTATCCGCAAGACACTTTAAGTCGGCGAGAAGAACCTGCTCGTCGACCCCCGCTTTCTTTGCAATTTTTTTGAGATCGTGTTCGCTGCCGTCGGAGATCTCGGGAATGACGCGAAGAATCCGGCGGAGCTGCATCGCGGCAGTGTCAGTCATTCGCTGCTCCGTAGATCGCGTGCGCATCCTGAACCTGGCGATTGAATTCGGACACCAGCCAAGCGGGCGACACGGGAACTGCCTCTCCGCCGAATGACAGCAGCCAGCGCGCGAAGGAGTCGACTCGCCTGATGCGGAATTTTCGCCGATCGCTTGCGCCTTCAATCGCAACGCCAAGTCGCGCTGCGGCTTTCGCTGCTCCCGTGGGATTCCGGAAGTCGACGACTGCGTCTTCGCCTGCGCCGTCGCCGAGCTCCCAGGGTTTTTTCGAGCGGGCGTGTTCGCGGAGATTGAAGTCGGCGGGGATTTCGTAGTCGGCGCTTTGTGAGCGGCCGGAGTTCACGCTCACTCGTTGAATGCGAGCAACGCGGAAATTTCGGAGCTCGTGCTTGTCGTCTGGTTCGACGACGAGTGTGACGAGTGCGCGGTATCCCAACTTGCTAGTCTTGCGTGGCTGGGATCCCGGCTTGCCTCCGCTTGACGACAGTGAGAGATACGGCAGGTAGAAAGTTTTGCGGTCGAGCTTGTAGCCTGAGGTTTCTTCCTCTTCTAGCGGAATCGTCTCGATCTGAATGCCGAACGATCGCAGCTCGTCCTTGTCGCGCTCGAACATGCGCATCACTGCGTCTTTCTTCTTCTAGCCGCCCGGTTATGCTGGAACGTCACGCGCGAGCTCCTCGAACGTCGCCGGGTAATGGTGACGAAGGAGGGTTGCGATGAGGTCGGTCCAGCGCTGGAGTTTGGGTTCGCGTTTAGGCACTCGGTAAGTTACGCCGCGGCCCTGACAGTGTTATGAAACTCGAGGCTCAGTTCGGACGTTACTTGGCCAGTGCACGACTTACAGAATCGAACTGGTCCATGATTGCTTCGTGATGGTTTCCCCACCGAGCATTTAATAGATCGACTGCTTTTTTGCCGGGAACGACAACCTCTCTTTTCGATGCATGCCACGGAGTCTGCCGAAGAAATGACTCGACCTCAACAAGCGAAGCGTCGTTCCAGTCGCCCACCGGAAGATGGTACTCCGCCGCCTTACAGCATTCGACGACAATGCCCATCACTGATCGATTCCTCGTCGGCGCCAGTCTTATGGGCAGCATCGTGGAGACTTCCGCATCGATCATGCGCTGATCGACTCCAAGCCAATACAACCTGTCGGCGACAATAGCCCCCAGCCTGTCGGGCAAGGAGCGAACATCTCGCGCCGGTTCGATCGCGGCTAGAAGGGAGGCTGAGCTGACGATCATCAGGAGCGGACGCCGATCGACAACGAACCTGTTCACATACCAGTCGCCGAGCGCGCTGTCCGACTGCTGACCGTCAGCGGTCTCGACGGGGAGCAGGTTCTGAAGTTTGCGGGTAGGCCTTAGTACAACCATGCTGCATTCATCCCGCGGCCTGGCGGCGTTTTCGTCCCCGTTCCACAGAGACGCGATCCGCGAGATAGAGCTTTAGCAGGCTCTGGTATGGAACGTCTCGCTCGTTTGCCAGCAGCTTCAGCTCGGTGAGCAAGGTGTCGGGCAAGCGGACAGAGATTGCCGTGGTCGACGGACGCAAATTCGGAAACCGAACAACCTCGGCCTTTGACCAATCGACATACTGAGTCGAATCCGCAGTCTCCCAGAACTTTCGCTCATCCTCTTCGGACTCAAATGTCGGAATCTTTCGCATAGCGCCCTTTGGTTTCGCCATAGCGTACTCTTTCTTTACGGTTCATGTCGCGCGCAGCGAGCACGCGAACGAGGGTGTTCCGGACAGTGAGAACAAGAAACAGCCATCTATCTCCCGATGTGCGTCCCAACACACGCCACCTGGGCTCGGATCTCGAGTGGGCCTCATCGTAGCTGATTAGAAACGGCTCCGAGAAAAAAGCCTGCTCGCATTCTCCAGGGGTGACGCCATGCCGAGATACGACCTTACCGGTATTTCCAGCGTCCCACTCGAATCCGGTTGCCTGAGCGAGCAGTTCGCGAATATCATCGCCCATGGCGTAGTATATATGGGGTATATACAGATGTCAAATTGACTAGAACATCTACGCAACGTTGTACCGACCGGACGTTCCCCCAGAACCTATCCCCGACCGCTAACCGCGCATTGGCGAACTTCCCGTTGAGAAACCCTTTTCCCACTCATCCTCAGTTCGCACTTAGTCGTCGATCCTCGATGGCTGTTCGTCCTGAAGCCGCATCCCTGAGTGTCAGTCCCTATCGCTAACTTGTTGCACAATCTCCACAGCCAACAAACTTTTGACAGCATGAAGACTCACCTCGGTAAGCCGCTCTACTCGGCCACTGATCTCTTAAACTTCATGGGCTACTCCGATTTCCTATTCAAAGTCGACAAGCCATCCGACCTCGGTGACTATTCATACGAAGTCGCCGACACCAAGCTGGCCGCGATAAGGCTGGCTCGACCTTATGCGGGCCTTACCTTGGCGAGCTTGACGAACTCCCCCTCGCAGCCAACGCCGAGGTACTGATTTCTTAACGCTCGCACCGTTTCGCGACCTATCGCTGATGAGTGCGCCGCAGGGTTGCGATGCTCCGCCAGTTCCTTGATGATTGCCGGCAGGCTTGCCGTGAACCACTCACCGCCCGAAGCAAACTGTCTCTTCAGTAAAGAATTGAGCTCTTCATTTCCACCAAGAAGTTTTGCAAGAGCGCCGAGTGAGTGAGGCGTTGCCGTTGCGAGATCGACGCTTGTCCCGTCAATGTTTGCCATTCTGTCTCTTGGCTTCATCCGTCCAGCGGCGTTCTTGAGAAGAAGATTAGTCTGAACCTCGAAAGCTTTCGCGAATCCAAGAAGTACAGGTGAAAAATCAAAGGCCACGTCGTTACGGTGGTCCCTAAACACGCTCTCAGCCGTTGCGATAAATGTTCGCGTCCCTGTGTCCAGCCTTGCCCAGTTGCTCTCGCCAAAGAAGTTTTCGCGCAGGTCGCGCTCGATCGCTCCGATTCCGCTGAACTCTTCGTCGAACTCCACCCAGTACTTGCCGCCAGTGAGCTGAGCTCGAACATCCGACTCGAAGTAACGCGAACCGTCCGGGCGCGTCACGATGAGAGGTAGATCGACCATGCCTCCATACAGCGATACCGGATTGTCGTGATACGCAGTGTTGCGAAGTTTTCTCAGCTCCTCGACAACTGCGAGAGTGTCGTCAGATACTAAGCGACGAATGTCCCAGAGCTTGAACCAGCAATCGCAGTGAATGTCTTTCGGACGGTAGATCGGCGGGATGTGCGTCTCATCATCATCTTCTCGCGGATCATCCGCAGTGATCTCCGCGACATGTGCGACGTATAGCGACCGGTAATCTGTCAGATAGAGCTGCACCTCCCGCTCCGCTGCGCCGTCCTCGGCGCCAAGCTCTTCTTCGATCGAAAGTATCTCAGGAAGGTGCTTGATGGCCTCCTGGCGACGTGACGAGCGGATCTTCCCCCACCAAACATACACATCATCTTCGTCCTGATCGCCGTCGCGGAACTGTCGCGCTTGTTCGCGCAGCAGATGGACGTGCGTTTCCATGATGTCCGCACCGTATGCCGGATTCCACACTCCGACGAGATGCCGTGTCTTTGAATCACCCATTTGACATCGCGCTCAGTCGATTGATGATTTTCTCTCGAAGTGCAGCCGGCTCGAGTAGCTCCGCCTCCGAACCGTATTGAAGCACATGCCGCATTCCCCAGTCCTCGTCGGCAAGCGGATGCTCCATCGTCAGCGACCCATCCGCATCCAGCGGAACTCCCTCACGCTCGGCTATCCATCTCGCAATTTTCGCGGAGTAACGCACTTTCATTCCAGTGGGCGCGTTGTCTGCCTTGAGACCTTTCCCGTTCTGCATCGTTTCGGACACGGAGAAGGTTGACGGAATCTCGTAACGGACCGCGAGAA
>JANYKY010000037.1 GCA_025357975.1 Gemmatimonadaceae bacterium | reverse complement strand
CCCGAACCGATGTAATTGCGAAGCGTGGTTGTCGCGAAACCTTTCCGGAATGAGGCAGTCGAGCGACTTGCCCATGATCTCATCTGCAGCGTAACCGAAAATTATTTCGGCGCCTTCGTTGCAGAAAATGATTTTCTGTTTTTCATCGACACTCACGATCGCATCAGCGGAAATCATGACAATGCCCGCGAGCACGGCATCGGTAATGGATTCACTCATGTGCGTGACTGGGTCTCATGGAATTCAAAGCTGTAGGGAAATCCCTTACCAGGATCTAGGGGGAATCGAAATAAAGTCGCCCATTCTACCTGACAGAGCACGCGGACGGCCGCCGGTAGCTTGATCGTAGCATGAAAGCTGGGTGCGAATCAACCATCGGAGAACAATAATGAGCGATAAATCGATTCGGGCAGTCGAACACCCGAGCGCGGAAGATGGGAGAGAGACAGCAGATATGGGGGCTGCGAAAGAACGGGCAGGAGTTTCCCGCTGAGGCGGCGATTTCACATTTCGGCTCGGAGGGAAAGCAGGTCTACTCCGTCGTCCTTCGGGACATTACGAACAGGCGGAGCGCGCACGAGGCACAGCAATTCCTGGCCGAGGCAGGCGAGACCCTCGTCTTGTCACTCGGTGTTGACGAAACATTGCGAACGGTTGCGCGACTTGCAGTTCCCCGTCTGGCGGACGCCTGTATCGTGCACTCGTATCACGGCGACTCGTTCAAGGGCATCGCCGTCGCACATCTCGACCAGCGCCGCGCGCTCGCAATCGAGCGAAGGAGAATCGAACATCCCATCGATTACAGTGGTGACCACCCGATTGCTGAAGCGATCAGGTCGCGCTGTGCGCTGATTCTCTCCGGCGCAACATCGGCGGAGCGTGCTTCGCTTGCTCGATCGTCTGACCTGTTTGCGAGCCCGCCCTCCGCGGGAATAATCCTCCCGTTACTGGCGCGCGACCAGCTCCTCGGCGTCATTGGCTGCTATCGGGAACACGGCACTTACACCGAGGGCGAGGTTTTCCTCGCGACGGAATTGGCGAGACGAGCCGCAATTGCACTCGATAACGCCAGGCTGCATCAACAGGTTGCGAACGGCGTTCAGGCGCGCGACGACATGATCGGCATTGTATCGCACGACCTGAGAAATCCTGTGAATGCGGTGAAAATGCTGACCGGTGTGATGCTGGGCCGTGCAGCGGGTGGCGGTTTTTCATCCGAGATGGTCGAGTATGCGACGGTCATCAGGCAAGCGGTCGAACAGATGGATGCGCTCATCATGGATCTGCTCGATGTCACTCGTGTCGAGGCTGGACGTCTCGCTGTCGATGCAAAGCCAGTAGACACAGAAGAGCTGCTCAGCGATGCGCTGCGAACGCTCGCTCCCGTTGCGGAGGGCAAGGGATTGACGTTGAAGCTCTCCGCTCCTGACGACCTTCCGGCGGTTCGAGCGGACACTGAGCGCATCGCGCAGGCGTTATCCAATCTTGTCGGAAACGCGATCAAGTTCTCGCCGTCGGGTGGCCAGATTGGCGTGCGGGTGGTGGTTCTCGATGCGGAGGTGATGTTTTCCGTTACGGACAGCGGTGTTGGAATGACATCGGAGCAACTCGCTCATGCATTCGACCGCTTCTGGCAGTCGAGCCGCACAGACCGGCAGGGTGCCGGCCTCGGCCTCGCGATAACGAAAGGAATCATCGATGCGCACGGGGGTCGTATATGGGCAGAAAGTGCCCCCGGTACCGGGAGCACTTTCTATTTCACGGTTCCTCTCGCTTCAGTTTAGAAGGCGACTACTCCCTCGACCATGAATCCCTTGAACTTTCCGCCGCTGCGAATGTCCGTAGTGGGGAAGTCGTTGTAGTTCTGGTGCACCCACTCGCCCTTCATAAGAACGTTGGGCGTGATGAACCAGCCGCCGCCAAGATTGTAGCGGTTTACGCCTACATCATTGGACATTCCGGCGAGCCTGCCTGAAGCAGTGTTGTATCTGCCGGCTACGTAGACCCGCTCGTCTGCCAGAAAGCGGTATACGGCCTCGCCCGCATACTGCGTCCACTTCCGATCAGTCGTTTCGACTGCGGTTCTTCCCTTAGCCTGCTCGGCGATACCAAACAATTCAAGGCCATTGATCTTGACGAATGGGTTGAGCTGCAGTGCGCGGATCTTGCTCGAGAATCCTGGCTGAATTGCGCCTGACCATGCATTTGCGGCTTCTGTTGACGTGCTGTTCTCGAGAACGTCGTAGTAGCGCGAGCCAGCGCGGTCGCCGCTGTAGAGCGTGTTGTTGACGGACTTTGCAGTCTGGTATAGCGATCCCATCAGGCGAACACGCGTGCTCGGGGTCAGCTGCTCATCGAAGCCGAGCTTGCCGAGGTAGGAAGGAGCGCGCTGCGTCGGCTTGGTGACCTGGCCGCGGACTTCGCCGGCCGTCATTCCAGCCATCGCAAGGATGCCATTCTTTCTGAAATAGGCTTCAGCACCGATTTCTGTGGTGAAGGCATCCATGATGTAGTTGCCCACAAGCGGATTGTAGACAGCATTTCCACCATCAGTACGACGGAAGTGCGCATCGCCGTAGTTGATCTCGAAGTGACCGACGCGAAGCGTTACGTACTTCATAAGGTTGTTTAGCAGAGTTACATCGATTGGCGAAGCATCGATCAGGAAGTAGCCGTCCTTGACCCACGTCTCGTTGTGGTGACGTGTCGACAGGTAGGAAGTCAGAGCGACCCTGATCCCCTTCGCGACCTGCGCATTCATGAAGAGGTTGGCTTCGGCGTTGTTGAAGCCGTGTCCGATTACGACGAGCTGGTTAGCATCGACTCCGCTCACCATTTTCGACGACGCGGTGTTACTGTGGTCCAGCCCCTGGAACTGTTGCGTGAAGGCCGCGCCCCAGTCGAGCTTGAAGCCGGTGTAAGTCGCCCCTTCGTCTTTCGGAGACTCATAGACATTCAGTCCACGCATGTCGGTAGGCCGAAGGTGTTGGATCTGGACTTTCGGCGCCGAGCTCATGAACGCTGTCACGGGAGTCTTGTTAAGCTGCTTCAACGTGTCGACTGACACTGCGGAATCAACGGGCGGTGCGACGACGCCCGACACGACCTTCGCCGGAGCTATTGTCTGCGCCGATCCGAGGATCGGCATCGAGATGGCCAGTACGGCCACCATCACTGTTTTCATACTTGGGGATTTCATTGTTTTCTCCTGTTGGTGGCTGACTACTGGTTGAGTACGAGGTCGTACGACACGGTTATTGGATCCGCGACTTTCATGGTGCCGAACATGAGGGACGGCGGCTTGACGCCAAACTCGGTCATCCGCAGAACTTTCGTTCCCTTGAGCGTGATGGTGCCGTTGCTTGCGACGCCGATTCCATGGAGCTCGATCGGCTTTTCCCGTCCGGCGATGGTCAGCGAGCCCGACATCACGACGTCCGTTCCGACGACGCTATATGACGAGAGCTTCCACGTTATCGTGGGGTTCTTGTCGGCCTTGAGCGCGTCGAGCATGTGACCATTCATCGTTCCGTTCTTGCAGTCGAGCTGCGCGACTGGAATCGATAGCGACGCCGACTTTACAGTCTTGGCGGGGCTTGCATCTGCATCCGACACGACGTTCAGGTCGATCTTCTTCGCTGAGCAGGAAAAAGATTTGACGTTCGACGTGCCGTCGAACCAGATCTTGCTCGAGCTGGCGAGAGTCAGAGACGCTGGAAGGGCCATCTGAGCAGAGGCACCCGTTGCAGTCAATCCGGCGAACGTGCCGGCGAACAGGATTTTCTTAAGGAAGGTTTTCGTCATCATTCACTCACGATTTGGGTACACGCGAATGATGCGATTGCAGACGGTTTAGTTATGTCGGGCTAGTACTGGAAGTTTCCGAGGGAAACTCGGCCGGCTGTGTAGGGGTTTCCGCTACCGCCAACATCAACGGGGTCACGAAACCACGAAACCACGAAGGGTGTCGTCGCGTCAATCGACGACCCCTCTCCACATCTGATCCGGGAATTTTCGAGGAAATACAGCTACAAGAAAGCGAGAAGTAGTTGTAGTTCTCCGTTTATGATCTTTTGCGGAGACAGGGTGACCTGTTGACGAATCGCGGCAACATCTTTCGTGGTTTCGTGGTTTCGTGGTTTCGTGACACAGTTTAGTTGTTGTCTTCGCCCAAATCGTGCCTCGGTGAGCAAGCCAAAGTCCTCGCGCGACCGGATCATTACAACCGATGCTCGGCCCGCCGCTTGATCCCTAGAAGCATGCCGCGCTCCATTATGAAATGCGCTGGCTCGAACAAGAGCAGGCCGAGTGGCGTCAACGCAATTCCTGACAGTGTTGGAACGCCGCTACCACGCGTGCGCACATGCAGCCGGCTCGAGCGAGCATCAATCGGATTCAACACGAATGCTCCCCAATTCTCGAGAACCATCGCGCGGCCCGGCTCTAGCTGCGTCACTTTCCAGCCGAGGCTGTCGCCGAATATTCCGCCGAGATAGGTGGGCTGAACTGCGCGAACCAGATCTCCTTGCGTGCGCGACTGCCATGCTGGCTCGACACGATTGGCATTATGTATGTCGGCACCAAACAAGCGTTCGAGCCAGTCGTAACTGTAAAAGCCAGCTCTATCCTGTCCCAGTTGGACGAGCCATGGCCATACTGAGTCCACCGGAGCCTGGATCGTTATTGCGTGATCGATGCGATAATGTGACTCACCCAGCGGTGGATCACCGATCATCACCATCTGCTGCTCGGACCTCGTGCTGCCCCAGGATGAATACCAGGGCCGGAGGCCGATCACGATGGCTACATATAGTATGAATGCTACAAGCACCTGTTGAAGAAAACGGGGCATTATCTGCACCGCTTCCGGCGTCCCTTCACCCCACCAGCTGAGGACCGCCACCGCAAGAAGCAATACATCTGCGACGATGCCAATCAGAAACAGAGGGTGTCCGAAGACGCCCAGCAGTAGCAGAGAACTTATCGTCGCTATGACTACGAGAACCCGCCAAGGTTTGCGGAAGGGCGTCACTCCCAGAATTCCGGCGCCGGCGGCGATATACCCGATAGCGGCGAGCTCCCAGAGCACCGTCACCAGGCTGCGGCCACCAATGTCGGTCGCCCAGGTTCCAGCGGATGCGTGCGCAAGCCCATGCGCGATCATCGCCAGGCCAAGTAGCAGTCGCCCGGGCTTCATGGTTGAGGTGCGACGAAGATCTCGAACTGAATGAGCACCTTGTCCGCTGTCCGCAAAAGGCCACCCCAGGGGTGGGGCGGTGAAATGCCAAACTCCGTCATGAGGATGGGAACAGTGCCCCTCGCCCTCCGG
>JANYKY010000509.1 GCA_025357975.1 Gemmatimonadaceae bacterium | reverse complement strand
CCGGATGCGTCCGACAGTTCGGCCAAATCCCACAAGCCCGCTGTCGCACTCGCGCCGGTCGTACACTATCACGTTCCGGATCGCCGGGTTGTTGCTTAGAATCGCTGCGCCTTCGGGAGTGGTAAGCACATCCACCGGCCCGCGGCTCGCCAGCTCCCTGATGAGCGGCGTGGTGAGGACAATGTCCCCGAGAAAGCTCGTCTGGACTACCAGCGAGCTCACGCCTTAATCCACCTGTAGCACTGCAAGGAATGCTTCCTGTGGAATCTCGACCGATCCCACCTGCTTCATTCTCTTCTTTCCTTCCTTCTGCTTCTCGAGGAGCTTTCGCTTACGTGAGATATCGCCGCCGTAACACTTGGCGAGCACGTCTTTTCGCAGCGGCTTCACTGTGGTGCGTGCGATAATCTTCTGGCCGATTGCCGCCTGAATGATCACCTCGAAGAGTTGGCGCGGGATTAATTCCTTGAGCTTGTCCGCAATCTTCCGTCCCCACTCGTACGCCTTGTCCTTGTGGATAATTACGGAGAATGCATCCACAGATTCACCGTTGATCAGCATGTCCAGCTTCACGAGATCGCTTTTCCTGTACTCGAGCATTTCGTAATCGAGTGAGGCGTAACCGCGGCTGATCGTCTTGAGCCGATCGAAAAAATCCAGGATGATCTCGCCGAGTGGAAACTCCCAATCGAACTCGACGCGCGCCTGATCGAGGTATGTCATGTTTCGATATATCCCGCGGCGCTCGGTGCCAAGGGTCATGATCGGGCCGATGTACTCGGCCGGCGCCATGATGCGCGCCTTCACGTACGGCTCCTCGACATAGTCAATGACGACAGCATTCGGCATCTTCGACGGATTCTCGATGAGATTCATCGATCCGTCGGTTCGATACACCTTGTACTCCACACTCGGCACAGTCGTAACGAGATCGAGCTCATACTCGCGCTCGAGCCGCTCCTGGACGATCTCCATGTGTAGAAGGCCAAGAAATCCGCATCGAAAACCGAACCCGAGCGCTGTCGAAGTTTCGGGCTCGTACTGGAGAGACGCATCGTTCAGCTGAAGCTTCTCGAGCGCATCGCGAAGCGTTTCATATTGCTGGGTATCGGTCGGATAAATGCCAGCGAACACGAACGATCTGACATCGCGGTATCCCGGCAGGGCCTCGGGCGCGCGGTTTGTCGCGTCAAATATCGTGTCACCTGCGCGCGTCTCTTTCACGGATCTAACGTTGGCGACCACATACCCGACTTCACCCGGGCCGAGATCCGTTGATTTGACCTGACGGAGCTGGTTGTATCCGACTTCCGCCACTTCGTACACAGACTCGCTCGCACCGAAAGTGATTTTCGTGCCGACCTTGATCGTTCCGTCAACAACGCGCACGCTCGGAATTGCGCCTCGATAGCGATCGTAGTACGAGTCGTAGATCAAGGCACGGAGAGGACCATCTGCGTCCCCCTGTGGAGGCGGTACTTTCTTGATTACCTCCTCGAGCAGCTCGGGAATCCCGATGCCTTCCTTCGCGCTCACCATCAGTACGTCGTCCGGATCCACCCCGAGAAGATCGCACACTTCCTGTTTTCTTTTTTCGGGCTCAGCGCCGGGAAGATCGATCTTGTTGAGGACCGGAATTATCTCGAGGCCGGCATCGAGTGCGAGGAACAGATTCGATAGGGTCTGAGCCTGGATCCCCTGGGATGCATCAACGACGAGAATTGCACCCTCGCACGCGGCAAGTGATCGCGACACTTCATAGGTGAAGTCGACGTGACCTGGGGTATCGATGAGGTTGAGCTCGTACGATCCGCCGTCGTTGGCCTTGTACGTCATCCGTACGGCGTTGAGCTTGATCGTGATGCCGCGCTCGCGCTCGAGATCGAGCGTATCCATGACCTGCGCCTTCATCTCTCTCTTCGCGAGCATGCCCGTCGCTTCGATCAACCGGTCGGCGAGTGTTGACTTGCCATGGTCGATGTGAGCGACGATACAGAAATTACGGATGTGGTCGAGATTCAAGAGGCGAGTCCGGATTGGCGGCCCCGCAGAATCCCGGGACAGCCTTCAAATATAATCCCGGTAACAAAAGAGCCCGACCAAACGTGCCGGGCTCTTTCATTGAGAGCTTTTCGTCCCTTAAACGCTAATCCTTTTTCGCTGGCACTGGCACGGGCGCTGGCGGCGGAGGCGCTGCACGCGGGACCTCGATGCGCACAGGTGCTGGCTCATTTCTCACTTCGACCCTCGGCGGCGGGGCCGGTTGAGCGCGCTGCGGCTCCGGCCGCCTCTCTATCCGCGGCTCGGACCTCGGCGGCGGTGCAACGCGCTGTGGCTCGGCACGAGGAGCAGGCGCGTGCTGCGGCTCGAACCACGGACGCTGCGGCGCTGCTCGCTCAGGTGCCGCGTGATCGGGCGTTGTGCGCTGCGGAGCCGTATAAATCCTCGGTGCGATCTCGACCGCGCGGGAATCAACACTTGGAGCACCTCTGTCTCTCGGCGCAGCGGTTCGCAGCAGACGCTCGCGACGCGCCATCGCCGCCTGTTCGGCAGAATTGTTGTTAGGCAAGCGACCTTCGGTAAGCGGCTGCGGCTCGGAAGGAGCACCATGCGCGAACGGGTCTCCAACGCGCGGCCTGATGTGCTTCCCCGCATAGTGCCGATCACCTGGAATATTAGAGCGCGGCGCTGTCGGCTGTGACACGACTACAATAGGAAAGGCGGGATAGTACGGCTCGCAGTAGGACGTGTATCCGTACCCGAAGGCCGACAGGCAGGAATTGTAGTAATCGTCGTACGTGTTGTAGGCATACCGCGTCGCATACCTGCTCTGCCGCGCCTCGTTATAGACCTCGTAGGACACGTAGTCCATCGAGAAATCTGCCTCCGCGGCAAGAGTGCGGTCAGCGAAACGGCGCACGATCTCGAACGGGTCGCCGTAGCGAATGCTGGCCAGATGATTGATGCTCCAATCATTGCCGCTGCTGAAGTAAGTGTAGTTGAACTTGCTGAATGAACTGATGGCGAAGACAAAGCCCATTCCCTGCGATTCATAGACCTCGAATCGGCGGTCGAGCGAGTTATAGGGAACGCGGTCGTTGACGAGCTGCCCTCTCGCGAACTGGCGCTGCTCCCCAGGGTGTTGCGGATAGAGCACCCGAACCTCGCCATCGCTCGTCACGCGGAGAATCGTGACGTACGCGCCGGGCTCCGATTCGAAGTGCGGAGCGATCCTGCCCCCGATATCGTAACTGACTTGATCGAGCCACAGATCGATCTGTGGTGCACTAGCCTCGCGAGGCGAAAAAACGCGCGGGCTTCCAGTCTGTGCGGGAAGCACGGTGGCCATTGCTGCGAGGAATAGACCTGAGGCGGTCAAAAGGCCTGTTCTCATTTGAGCTCCTGTGTTACGCTGCAACTACCCCGCGCCATACTGGTACTATAGTTTGCGCGCAGTGTCATTGCCAGCACTTCTCGAGGCGATCCAGACAGTTCCCGAATTCGGGCGGCTGGTCTCGGCACTTCCTCCGATACATAACCGGATACACGCATCCGGTCTTCCCGGTTCCAGCGACGCTGTCGTTGTTGCCGCCCTCGCGCACGCCAGTCCGGGCCGCTTTTTCGTTGTCATTGCCGAGAGCGTAGCGGGAGCCGAGCGGTGGCTTGCCGACCTCGAGTCGCTCGGGGACGCCGGTTCCGTCGCGTTTTACCCGCCGCGTGAAAGCTTCGGCGAGATCGAGCCACACGCCGAGGTTGCTGGTGAAAGAGTAGAGACGCTGGAACGTATCGGGCGGGGCGACGTCAAGGTCCTTTTGACCACAGCGCGGGCCCTGCTCGAGAAAACCCAGCTTCCGGGAACTCTCGCCAATACACGTGTGGAGCTGAGAAAGGGCGACGTCCGCCGGCCTGAGGATCTTGCGGCGCATCTCGAATCGATCGGTTTTGAGCGAGTCGGAATGGTCGACGACGTCGCGCAGTTCAGCGTGCGCGGCGGAATTTTCGACATCTACAGCTTCGGAATGGCGGAGCCCGTGCGGCTGGAGTTCTGGGGCGACGAAATATCCGAGCTAAGGCATTTCGACCTCGTTTCGCAGCGATCGTCGCGCGATGCAGAGCTGG
>JANYKY010000479.1 GCA_025357975.1 Gemmatimonadaceae bacterium | reverse complement strand
CTTACCTGAGCGATGAATCCAGACCCGATTCGAGCAGCGCCCGGCGATCATAGACCTCGGGGATTCAGCCATTCACGTTTCCGGCCCGGCTTATACTATATAGTGTGCACGCCGGGCAAATCGACTCCGGCAAGTTCATCCGGGCGTCAGCGCCCAAAGCATGAGTCCGCTGAAAAGGAGGGCATCTGGTCCCGGACGACGATCGGCGCGGAACGTTCGCGATGGATCAGAACTCGCACCTCTTCGCCACACTCTATCATGAGCTGCGGAGGCTCGCCGACTCCCAGCTGAGCGCCGCGGGACGTGACCTGACTCTCTCACCTACGACGGTGATTCATGAGGCATGGCTGGATTTCTCATCGCGCCCGAATGTCGAGTTCGCCGATCGCGCGCACTTCATGGCTTACGCGGGCCGCGCGATGCGGGCGATCATCATCGATCATGCGCGTAAGTCGCACGCGGAGAAGCGCGGCGGCGGTGCCATGCCGATCACTCTCTCGTCCGATCTCGTTGCCGACAGCATGCCGACTGTCGACCACCTCTCGCGGCTTTCAGATGCGCTGGATGAGCTCGCGATACACGATATCGCACTCGCGGAGCTCGTCGACCTTCACTTCTTCTGCGGATACACCTTCGCCGAGATAGCGAAGCTGCGCTCAGTCTCGGACCGTACTGTGCAGCGCGACTGGCGCAAGGCGCGCGCGCTGCTGTATCAAGTGATGCTCGAAATTCCCGTACGCGCCGAGCCTACCAGCGTTTATACTCAGCCGCCTCCGCCGACCGGGCTTCCGCCTCGTAAATAGTCACAAGCGCGCGAGCGGCCATGTGCTTGTCGGAAGCATTGACTGCGATGAACCGCTTCGCCGCGAACGCGGCTTTGAGCATCGGCTCTGCTTCGCGGAATCGGCCGCGTGAGGTGAGAATTACGCCGCGATAGATCCCTATTCCGTCGCGCACCTGGCTCGGCCCTGGACGCTTCATGGATTCCAGCGTCAATGCGTCATTGAGAACTGAATCCGCAGCCGCGTAGCGCTCCTGCCCGATGAGCGCCTTGCCGAGCTGTGCAGCCGCAATCGCCCGGTTCGCTCCACCCACTTCCGGAAAGCGGATGTACATCGGAATCGCTTTGCGCCATATGCCCTCGGCTTCCGCGTACCGCCCTTCGTTGTTGAGCAGAAATCCAAGAAGCCTGAGTGCACGCGCGTTCGCTAAATCGCCGTCAGGGTACGCGCGCTCGAGCACCGCGATCGCGGTTCGCTCCAGGTGCTCGGCTTCGTCCAGCCGGCCGAGATCTTCAACCACTTCTCCAAGATTCGACATGTCGATTGCGACTCGCGAGTGCCCGGCACCATACCAAGCGCTGTCCATGGACATCGCGCGGCGGCTGAGCGCTTCCGCCTCTGGCAGTCGGCGGCTGTACATCAGGACATCCGCCATCTGATGCAACTGCTGCGCGTGGTCCGGAGTTATTTGCATTGGTACACGCTGCACCGCAGCCATCCACTCGTCCATGACCGGTTTTGCGGCTTTGAAGTCGCCGGCCTGGTGCATGTTTGTCGCGAGCGCGTACAGCGCATCTATGGTACGAGGGTCGTCGTTGCCGAATTGCTGTCGACGAATCTCGAGCGCCTGCCGCAGCATTCGCACGCTCGCGGTGTCGTTGTGATCGACTTTGCCGATCGCCTCGCCGAGCGTGATCATCGTGGTCGCGACATCAGGATCTGATGCACCAAGAACGCGGCGCCGGATCGCAAGCGCCTCCTCGAGCAATGGTCGAGCGCCCGATTGATCGCCCATCTGCTGTCGAATTCGACCGACAAGATCGAGCATCTGCGCCTGAATCACGGGCTGACCCTTCAGCTCGCTCGTGCGTTTAGTCGCTTCTTCCATCAGCTGCCGGACGCTCACGGAATCCGCGTACGCCGGGCCGCGTCCACTCGACTCGAAGAGTCCGACGGCAAAGTCGGTGACGAGCTCGGCTCGTTCCGCGTTGTTCGTCGCTTGCGTCAACGCTACACGCAGGCGCGATCGATCGTTTACGATGGTGCCGAGCCAGATTCCACTCAGCAGGAAACCGGCGACGACAAGCAGCGCCGACCCGCGATTTCGCTGGAGAAATTTTGCGCTGCGATAGCGCCACGAGTTCGCACGCGCCCGCACAGGTTTGTGGTCGAGCCAGCGTCGTACGTCCTCGGCGAATTCAGCCGCTGTCGAATACCTGTCGCGCGGATCCTTGCTCAGTGCCTTGGCGAGCACGTTGTCCAGGTCGCCGAGGCCAAGCGGATTTGCCGGCCGCTTGATGACCGATGCAAGAATCTCCGTAGCTGTGTGACAGCTTTCAGCAGTAGGGTGACGGCCGCTCAGCAGAACATACAGCAGCACGCCCGCCGCGTAGATGTCGGTCGCAGTGGTGACTGGACCCGCCGCCACTTGCTCGGGCGCCGCGTATTCCGGCGTCAGCGCGCGCCATCCGTCGGTTACCGGCGAGCCGTCACGTTCCGTTTCGTCATCGTCGAGGAGCTTGGCGATTCCAAAGTCCAGCAGCTTCACTCTTCCGTCGGCGGTGACAAGAATGTTGGTGGGCTTGAGGTCGCGGTGGACGACGAGATGCGTGTGCGCATGACCGACGGCATCGAGCACCTGGAGAAACAACTGCACGCACTGCCTCGTCGTGAGCCGGTGGTCGCGGACCCACCCGTCGATGCGGGTTCCCTCGACATGTTCGAGCACAAGAAACGGTTGCCCGCCGGGAGTCACGCCGGCGTCGAGGAGCCTTGCAACCGACGGATGAGCGAGGCGCCCGAGCGCGGATCCTTCTCGTCGAAAACGTGCCTGCCCAGGCTCGCTGACGAGTGCGAGGTTCAGCAGCTTTACTGCCGCTGTTCCTTCGTAGCGGCCATCGCTGCGACGGGCCAACCATACGCTGCCCATCCCACCGTGCCCGAGCGGCCCCTCGAGCGTCCAACCGCCCAGCTCCAATCCTGCAAGCGTGACGTTCATCGGCCGCTCGAGAAATCCGCTTCGCTCGGCCTCGTCGTCGTGATCGAGCAGTGATGCGATCTCTGCCGCAATCTCCGGATCCCTTGTGCGCATTTCACTCAGCCAGCGCGCACGCTCCTCTGGTGCGAGCTCGAAGCCCTCGTCGAGCAACGGCTCGAGCTCTCGCCACCGCTCACTGTCGATCAGAGCCATTGGGACAGCATATCATCCGGCGCCGGCACTCCGATAGAGCTATTTCCTTCCGCCGGGAATTCCGTCCAGCTTGCTGGGCACATGCGCCGGCGTCAGGTGCGACAGGTTGCGTGCGTCGGGGTCCGTGAGCGCAGCCATGTAGTCCATCAACTTGTCGAGGATAACGCCGTCGAAAACGACCCCAGTCAGCAGCGTGTCGCGCTGCGCCAGCAGCGCGCTTGAAGTTGGCTGCAGAGTGCCGCGCAACCCGGGCTCGAGTGTCATGATGTCGAAATTCTGCAGCTTGAGGTGGCTCTCGCTGTAGTGTGCAACGAAATCGCGCAGCGACGAGATCGAGCCGTCGTGACCATAGGGACCCGTGAGCTCCACGTTACGCAAAGGTGTCGTAGCGAACCGATACCGGTCGGCGTCCTGGCCGGTTACGCGCATACGACCGAAGTCATCGTGTCCGCTGGCGCCGTCGCCTTCACCGGGACCGATTTGCGCGACGGCAACGTTATGAAAATCCTGATCGCTCAACGTCGCGCCCGTATGACAGATGGAACACTTGAGCGAGAGGAATGTCTGGGCGCCTGCGAGCTGGCGCGGACTGAGCGCGTTGTCATCGCCGCGCATGAACTTATCCCACGGCGTGTTGTTGAACGAGAGCTTGTCGATCATGAATCCGCCGATCGCGTTAGACGCGTGTGCGAAGTTCATGTCGCTGAATTTCGTTCCCGGATACGCGGCTTCGAAAAGTGCGCGGTATTCGGGAATCGACCCAATCCGTCGCATCAACCCGGCCCAGATTCCGGTGAAGTCGTCGTCGGCGATTGCGGCTAGCTCATTGCCGCTCGATGCGTCTCCGCGCATTTCAAAGCGGTTGGTGACGGGGAACAACGCCAGCACCGAGGCGGGACCGAATTCCAGCACGCTCTTCATGGCGGGCGTCAGCTTGTCGCCCGCGGGAGTGCGCAGCTCGCCATTGACGACCTGAACGCGGCCGTCCCAGAAGAGGTGTTTCTTGGCGAAGAGATTGAACAGTGGCGGTGCATTCCGCGGTATGAAGACACCATTTGGGTGCGTTCGCGCGGGTCCAAGATCAGATCCGCCCTCGCCGATAGAAAGTGCTCTGCCGTCGCCGGTTGCAAATGCCGGAAGGTGACAGGTAGAGCACGCGATGTTCCTGTTCCCGCTGAGAATCGGATCGAAGATGAGCGCCTGACCCAGGTGAACGAGCTCGGGGCGCACACGTGCCGGGCTCACGAGAGGCACGATCCCACGCTGCGCCGCCATCTGGCGAACGAGGGCGACGATCACTGGATCCACGTCACCTGAAGAGCGGTCGCTCGATACTCGGGGCGGTCCGGCAACAGTGGAAACGGCGGACTGGTCGGTACAAGCGACGAGGGCAACACAACAAACCAACAGTGTGATGCGATAGGCGGGACGCAGGTTCATAACAGCCTCACAACGGAGTTCGCGAAAGGAAGTTCCTGCTTTGTAGAGCGGAAATTCATTCGAAAACCCGACACCGCTCCGGCGGATCAGTTCGGGGCTACTATTACTAACATGCTTTACATGATCATCGAGAACTATCGCAACGGTGTTTTTAGCGCAG
>JANYKY010000454.1 GCA_025357975.1 Gemmatimonadaceae bacterium | reverse complement strand
ATCCGGACAGCGTCGGAAGATTGTTCCGCATCACTGCGGCGAGCTTCAACTCGTCCGACCCGCCGTTGTCGGTGAAGAGTATTTCTGCCGATGTGCGACATCACGGTGATTCGGTATGGATCGCGTCACCGGGATTTCGCCTGGCTTCGTCCTCAGGCCGCATACCTTCGGGGAAGATTGTTTGGGGAAGCGGATTGCCGGTTCGATACGACGTGCATGTCATCGGCGACCAGGTCGCGCTCAATGACATAGCGTGGGTTTATCAGACGATACCGACGGTCGGTGGAGGGCGGCTGGATCTCTTCATCAACAATCTCAGAAATCCGCACGTCATCGACTACGCCGTTAAGAAGATGGACGTGCGTACGACGAAGTCGCATCTCGTGGGCGACATGACGTACGGCGTTGGCGGCCCCGTTCTCGTTTTAAAGGACGTCAAGATCGAGGCATCTCCGCTGGATTTTGAGCTGATCAAACAATTCAATGGAAAACCCTTTCCGTATCCGTGGAGAGGCCAGCTCACCGGTAATGTCCGTGCCTCTGGCGGCCCGCTCAACCGTTTTCACGTGGACGACACGAAGTTCACGTTCAATGATGCGAATGTCCCCGGAGCAATTGCGCGAGGCTCCGCCCGAGGCGACCTCGATATTCTATATCCCGCTTTCACCGTTTTCCGCGGGCTGGACGTAAACGTCGAGACTCTCGACCTGAGAACGCTGCAATACCTGAATCCGCTGTTTCCCGAGCTCAAGGGCACCGTGTCCGGAATTGCGCGGCTCGACTCATCCTGGCTGGATGTGCGTTTCTCGAACGCCGACATCGTGCATCATGACGGAGATCTTCCCACTTCGCGCATCACTGGTAGCGGGCGGATGACATCACTTCCAAAAGAAATGAAGTACGATGTCGATCTTCAGGCTGTGGCGCTGTCGATGACGACGATGCACGCATCCTACCCGAGTATTCCCCTTCGTGGAATATTCACGGGCCCGATCAAGGTGAAGGGCGTGCCGACTGACATGAATGTCGTGACGACACTGACCGGGGCTGGCGGCACGTTGTCGTTCTCGGGCCAGGTCGACGGAAGTCTTCCCGACTACGGTTACCATGGAGGCGGAAATCTGACGGATATCAACCTTCGGACCTTGATTGAGAACCCGAAGGCTCCAGCCACCATGCTGTCAGGGGATTATTCAATCGATTTCATCGGCGACTCGCTGGTCGTCGGCGCAGGGACGATCCGTGGTTCAGTGCATGGGACAGCAGAGAAGCTGAAGATTGCATCTTCCCGGGCGACGGTGCGGCTCGATCACGGCATTGCGCACGTAGACACGCTGCTCGTGCAAAGCGACGTAGCGCATGCAAGCGCGAGCGGCGACATCGGGCTGATCGCCGGCAAAGAAGGGAAGCTCGGATTCATCGTATCGGTCGATTCGCTTGCCGACGTGAAACGATATCTGGGCCAGAACACTCCGCTCTCGGGGGATTCGATTCGCGGCTCACTCAGGGTCGCGGGAACCGTCTCCGGCACAAAAGACAATCTTCTCGTCAACGGCACGATGATCGGCAGCGATCTCTTCGCCGCCGGAAAGACAGTCGGCCGCATCAACGGAAAGTTCTCGCTGGCAGACATCACGAAGAATCCGGCCGGAACTCTTTCATTCGACGCCGACACCATTCGCGCGGGCCCAATCGGCTTCACATCGCTATCTGCATCGGCGAATGTGAAATCGTCTACTTCAGCGACCTTCGACGCGAGACTGGCCAGTGAAGGTGGTGTGATCTCGACTATAGCGGGCAGCGCCGGCATCTTCGGAGACACTACGGCAATCAGAATCGACAGTGGCAATGTCGTTGTTTCCGGTGGGAATAGTTATCGCATCGAAGCGCCGATGAACGTGCGATTGACTCCGCAGGGCGGATCTCTCGATTCACTTCTGCTGCGTCATTCCAGCACCGCCCGGCTCGCTGTTCGCGACGTCCGCGTTACGGGCGATTCGGTGCGAGGAAATCTGCGAACGGACAGCGTCGATCTCGGAGTGCTCGAAGCGTTCGTGCCCGGATTCCAGAGTGCGCACGGAGAGCTTGTCGCAAATGTGGATGTGCGCGGCACAATCAAGCAGCCGATCATCGATGGACAGTTCCGCATCAAGAACGCAGCAGCCACGCTCACGAACGTGGGTCTCTCGCTCGACAAGGTGAATGCAGACGTTCTTCTGGAGCGAGACACGGTGTTCATCCAGCGAATGTCCGCCGAAACGTCTCGCGACCGCCGCGGCACACTCAGCGTCGAGGGCTTTGTGAGCCTCAAGGAGTACACAAATCCCGTATTCGCCTTGCGCGCGCAGGCGAAGAATTTTCATATCGTTGAAAAGCCGGGACTCGCGTCCCTCGACATATCCACCGATCAGGATCTGACACTCACGGGACCTTACCGGAATTCCACTGTCAACGGTGCTGTACGTGTCGACCGTGGGACGATTTACATCCCGGAGCTCATCACCAAGCAGATCGTCGACCTGAGTGACCCGGAATTCGCGGGAATCGTCGATACACTCCTGTCGCGAGATCGTAAGCTGCTCCCGAGCACGCCGAGCGACTTTGCCAAGAATCTCACTTTGGAAAATGTCGCGGTGAATATCGGTGATGGGGTGTGGCTCAGATCGTCAGAAGCGAACGTAAAGCTCGGCGGATCTCTCAATGTGACGCTGGGACGAAGTCCTAACACTGGCGAACGATCCCAGCTCGCGCTCGAAGGGACACTGAACGCAGTGCGTGGAACATATCGTCTCGCGCTTGTCGATCCATTCGTCGAGCCGACATTCGATGTCGAAAGCGGTAGCCTTAGGTTCTTCGGGACGCCGGACCTCAATCCGACGCTCGACATTCGCGCGATTCACACCATTCGCCAGCCGAATCAACAAAGCGCAAACCTGCGCGACATTCGCGTGCGCGTTAACATCGGCGGAACACTGACGCAGCCGACATTGGTGCTCGACAATCCGGATAACCTGCCGCTCTCGCAGTCTGACCTTCTCAGCTACCTCATCACGGGAGAGCCCGCCATCGCGCTGGATAATTCGCAGGGTCTGTACAGGTCACAGCTTGCATCCTTCGCACTCAGATACGGCGGGACGCTGCTAACGAGCGCGATTCCCCACAACCTTGTAGATATCGTCGAGCTCCAGACGGGCCGCGTTAACGACAATGCCGCCCAGGCGTCCGATCCATATCTGTATAGCCTGCTCAATTCACGAGCTATCGTGGGCAAGCAAATCGGGAGCAACTGGTTTCTCGGGTTGAGCACCGGCCTTTGTGTGGTGAACGCGAACAACTTCCGGGACAACTTTGGACTCAAGGTCGAGTACCGCTTCAACTCGATTTACACAGCTCAGGCTGGTGTCGAACCGGGCTCCAGTGACATTACATGTTCGCGCAACGCGCCCCAGATTCAACAGCAGACTCCCCGGCAACTTGGGTTCGACTTCTTCCGCACCTGGAGGTTCTAGTGGCTGAGCTTCGCGAAAAGGATGCGATGATTTGCCGAGCCTGCGGCAATGAAGAGCGGGCATCCGAAGGTTACCCGTGTTCCGCCTGCGGCACTTTCATTTGCGTGATGTGCAGTTTTCGTGGAGTAACGCGATGCGGCAAATGTACTGAGCTCGCGCGCGTGCCCGGTGCGCCGACCCCGGCGCCTGAAGTCCCACTCATCGACTGGCCAGAACATTGAGTCCAAGAGTTGTTCGCGTTCGCACACCCATCGCTCCGGTGCTGCACGATGCCAAAGCATCGAGCGTGCAGGAAACGCAGATCCTCTACGGACATTGCGCGGAAGTCAGTGCAACAGACGGCAAGTGGTTGCGTGTTCGAGGGGGCGATGGGTACGAAGGCTGGATGCACGAAGGGTTCTGCGAACCGGCGGATATGGGAGGCTCTGCGGAATGGGCATGGGATTCAGACATCGAGCTATCCACGGGCTGCAGCATGCGCGATCAGCGCGGGACAACGATCGACCTTCCGCTTGGAGCAATTCTTCAGGGCGGACACTGTACGGCTGGCCGCGCTCTCGATCTTCGCCGCCGGCGCGAGATATTTCCTGCAGACGCGAGCGCGATAGTCGCTTCGGCGACCGGGCTGTTCCAAGGCACCTACTACCAGTGGGGCGGCATCACACCGTGGGGGGCGGATTGCTCTGGCATGGTGCAAACAACCTTCGCGCTCCACGGCATAAAACTATTGCGGGATGCGTGGCAGCAGGCCACGCAAGGGCTTCACGTCGAGGGCGGACTGGACGCCATTCAGCCAGCTGACCTGCTTTTCTTTTCAGATCGGGATGACGGCCATATCACGCACGTCGCGCTAACTGTTGCGCGAAACCGCGCTGTGCATCTTGCCCTCGGGCGAGGCGGTCATTGTATCGAGTCGCTCGACCATCCAGACGATTACGTGAAAAGCCTGCTCGAACGTTTCAGATTCGCGCGCCGCATTCTCGGCCAGCCTGCTTCGTGATCAGCTGAAGATTCCAGCCTGTGCCGGCATCACCACCGGCGGCGCTCCGCTGACGTGAAGCCGTACTTCTGCAGTCGGCGTCGCGTCGAGCGAAACCTGCATTGTGTACAAGCCAGGCATATTCAGAGGAAGGTCGATCACAGCGATGATCGGCAGGTCCATTTCGAACGACGGGTTGGGCCCCGGAGCAACGTTGAGCTCTCCATCCGAAGACCAGAGCGATTCGCCCGCCGGATTCACCCAGCTGAATGTCAGCGTGTGAGCGCCAGTATCCTCCATGCTTCCCTTCAACCGCACGACGAAATGGGTGCGCGGATGAACCGATGGAAACCCACCGACGTGCAGCGCATCGAAGACGCCGAGCACGTTGAGTTTCCCCTCTTGCGAGAGGTTGGCGCCATCAGCGAATACAGCAAACGAGATGTGCATCGCCGGAAAGTAGCTCGGGCGAGCAGGGACTAGCTAGTTTACGCCCGATGACTCAGAGCCAGACACGCGCCGGATTCGGCAAGACCGACGCATTGTTGGTCCTGATGGCTCTGATATGGGGAGTGAATTTCAGCATCGTCAAATTCGGCACGACGGTTTTTTCCCCTCTCGCGTTCACCGGTTTACGTGTCGCGGTCGCCGCAATGGTGCTCCTGGGAGTCGCAGCTGCGAGGAGAAAGCCGTTTCCGGTTCGCAAAGACATCCTCTCACTGATGACTCTTGGTGTACTCGGCAATGGGCTCTATCAGCTCTTGTTCGTCGAAGGTATTTCCAGAACCAATGTCGGAAACGCCGCGCTGATCGTTGCCGCCGCGCCCGCCCTGATTGCAATCGCGAGCCGCCTCGGCGGGGTTGAGCGCGTTAGAGGAAGAGTGCTTGCAGGCGTCGCTCTTTCTCTGCTTGGAGTTGCGCTCGTAGTCTTCGGAAGCGCGCGCTCTCACGAAGGGCAGACGACACTGCTCGGCACACTGATTGTATTTTGTGGCACGATCTGCTGGGCTACGTTTACGATTCTTCTTGGCCCCTACGCACGCCGGCTCGACCCGATTCAGCTCTCAGCGTTCACGATGCTCGGCGGCTGCATTCCAATGCTGTTCGCAACGCCCTTTGCGCTTGCCTCGACTGAGTGGTCACAGGTTGGTCCCGCAGCATGGGGATCCATTTTCTATGCGAGTGTCATCTCGATGGGAGTGGGATACCTCTTCTGGTATCGCGGCCTGAGAGTGCTCGGGCCAACACGCACGGCTGTCTATGGAAATCTCCAGCCGGTGATTGCAATTGCCGTTGCATGGGTGTTCCTCAAAGAAACGCCGAGCATGTGGCAGGGAGTCGGCACCGGCACGATCATGACCGGAGTTTTCCTGACTCGCACGTGAGAGTTGTTCTCTTCGACATCGATGGCACGCTGCTTCGGAGTGGCGGAGTCGGGCGAATCGCGATGGAAGCCGCCCTGGAAAGTGTTTTCGGCTCGCCCGGCGGCCGTGACTATCACTATGACGGCAAGACTGATCGTCAAATCATTCGCGATGTCATGCGATTGGACGGTTTGAGCGATGACATGATCGATGCACAAATGGACAGAACGCTCGAGGCTTATCTGAGAAACCTGCGCGCCGAGCTGGCTTCAGGTCTGCGAACTGTGCATGTGTTTGAGGGGGTTCTCGAGCTGCTGGATGCTCTCGAGGCAGAGAAGAATGTCGTGATCGGATTGCTCACGGGCAATGTTGAGGCGGGTGCGCGCGCAAAGCTTGGAGCGGCCACGATCGACTTCAGTCGCTTCAAGGTCAACGCGTTCGGATCCGATCACGAGCTGCGTCCCGAGCTGCCAGCCTTTGCGCGAAGCAGGGCGCGTGAGGTGCTTGGAGTGGACGTCAACGGCGACAAGATCATCGTCATCGGCGATACACCGGCAGACATTCGTTGCGGCGAAGGCATCGGAGCGCGGGCGATAGGCGTTGCGACGGGCCGCTATTCGGTCGACGAGCTGGCCAGTCACGGTGCATACGCAGTTTTCGACACGCTCGCAAACACAAATGCAGTAATGGAGAAGATCCTGAATGCGTGAAGTAGAATTGAAAAGCGTTGTGGATGATGCCGTGCTGCGCCGCAGGCGAGTGGAGCAGGCAGGAGCCACGCTTTTGTTCGAGGGGGCACTCAGGGACGTGCGCTATGACACAGCTGGTGGTGACTTGATTCGCCGCGATCATGTGCTTCGCATTCGAACTTACGCCCACGCAGGAAAGATCGAAGGCCATCTGGACTGGAAAGGCGAGACGCGCTACGAGGAGGGGTTCAAGATTCGCGAGGAGATATCGACGACGGTAGGCGACCCTGAAGTTCTCGCTTCCATCGTGTCGAATCTCGGCTTCCTCATCATTCGGGAGATCGACCGCGAGATTGCCCAGTATTCTCTGCATGGTGCCGTCGTCCGCTTCGAGCATTATCCGCGGATGGACGATCTCGTCGAGATCGAAGGCGATGCTGGCGTCATTGAGAAGGCGATCCTAACCATTGGCTTGCCAAGATCCGGGTTTACAAGCGAGCGACTGACGGATTTCGTCGCTCGCTTTGAGCGGCGGACTGGCGACCGTGCCGCGGTTTCGTCACGCGAGCGAGGGGGCGAATTCCTGTACCGTGAGAACACCGCTTAGTCGTCTCAGGATTGCACCGCGACTGTATCTCGATAGATTCACTCGGAAATGAAATACGGTCTCAAATATGGTGTGCTTGCGTGGCTTCTCGTGGCTTCCTCCCCGACAATCGGGGGTGCCCAGGAGAACTCCGCCAAGCGCCTTTCGAGCATAGTAAGCGTTGCGGTAGAAGAGTATGGAAAGGCCGTCGATGCCCAGGGCCATCTCACTTCCGCGGATGAGTATTCAGAAACCACGGGATTTCTGGACGATGCGCGCGGTGTTGCCTTGCGCCTGCGCGGTTACAATGCGGGCCGGACGCAGGCTGTGCTCGATAGCCTGACGGCCGCTGTCCGAAACCGCGTTCCTCCGAACGAGTTGAAACTCCTCAAAGCACGTTTTGACGGAGCACTTGGGGCGGCGGGTGCGCTCGATCTGCCGACGACAAAGCTCGACTTGGCGAGAGGTCACTCGCTTTTTACTTCGAATTGCAGTGCGTGTCACGGTGACCGCGGTCTCGGTGATGGAGTCGCGGCGAAAAGTCTGAGGGTGGAAGTACCGGGAATTGGCTCTACTACCCTCACGCCGTCGCTCAATCCGACTCTGGCTTACAACGTCGTCTCGGTTGGAGTTCGCGGAACTCCGATGCCGTCATTTTCGACTGCGTTGTCGACGCAGGATCGATGGAACGTCGTCAATTATGTGTACTCGCTTCGCGGCGTGAAGATGGATGTGCCCTCTCCTTCGGACGCGACTGCGGCGCCAGGGAGCGCGGCGGCGAAGACGGTCATCTCGCTTCTTGACAGCGCGCTCGAGTTCGCGAAGAAGGGGCGTACAGCCGATGCCGGGGATCGCGCATTCGACGCGTACATCGCGTTCGAGCCGCTAGAGACTCCAGCGCGGGCGCGCCAGCCCGGCCTGGTCTCCTCGATGGAGCGACATTTCGCGGACTTCAAGGGAGCGCTTCGTGGCAGCGATTTAACCATCGCCGAGAAAGCGCGGGATGCGATCGCACTCGATCTGCCCAGCGTCGTCGCGCTCACGAGACCAACAGGAAGTGGTTGGGAAGCCTTTCTTCAATCGTTCCTCATCATTGTTCGCGAAGGGTTCGAGGCGATCCTCGTCATCGGAGCCGTTGTTGCATTTCTGATCAAGACCGGTCACCGAGAACGGCTGAAGTCCATCTGGCTGGGGATTGGACTCGGTTTGCTCGCGAGCGGGCTGATGGTCGTGATCCTCAAGACTTTCCTTGCGTACCTGCCGATGAGCAGCGACGTCATGGAGGGCGTAACCCTTCTGGTTGCTGTCGCCGTTTTATTTTCGGTGAGTTACTGGCTCATCTCGAAGGTAGAAGCCGCGAAATGGCAGAAATTCATCCGCGAGAAGGTGAGCACCGCGCTCGATCATGGTGGAGGAAAAGCACTCGCGCTCGTTGCATTCCTCGCGGTGTTTCGCGAGGGAGCAGAGACGGCGTTGTTCTATCAGGCGCTGTTCAGCGAAGGAAACGTGGCCGTGCCACTTTCGCTCGGCATCGCTGTCGGTTTTGTCGCGCTCGCGATCATCTTCACTTTGTTCTACCGTTTTGGCGTGAAGATTCCGATGCGCCCATTCTTCACTGTGACTAGCATCCTCCTGTACTACATGGCGTTCGTCTTCATCGGAAAGGGCATTCGCGAGCTGCAGGAAGGCAATATTGTGCCGATAACGGTCATGCCGAGTTTGCCGAGTGTTCCGGCGATGGGGATGTTTCCGAGCCTGCAAACGGCGGCAGCGCAGGGGATTCTTCTTCTGTTGTTCATGTTCATGATCGTCAAGACGTTCATGCCGCGGGATGAAGTCGTTCAGGCTTCCTGACACTGTAAACTCAAACTCACGGACCGTAGACTCAAAACTCGCAACCGTTAATCGAAAACTCGCGCGTCGTCAGTTAGCCAGTCGATCAGTGGCGAGTGGTGAGTCTACGGTAATTCAGTCCTCAGTCCTCGGTTCCCCTTATTTGCGATTGAGCTGAACCGGGATCGGACGTTAGTCCTTTGAGGCAGTACCAAAACCCGTAGAAGAACGCGAGACCGAGCACAATCCAACCCGTACCCTGCACCCGGCTCGCAATGAGCTGATCTGACCGAATCAGATTTGCGCGGTTGAGCAGGTAAGTCCAATCGTGTATCGCGTCATCTCCGCCCCCAACGCTGACCAGGTTGAGCTCGCCTTTGCTCGCATCCGCGATGTACACCGCCACATTCGCGAGGCTTATTGCCAGCCAGCATCCAGCGATCGCGACGCCGATTTGTTCTTTCTGCCGATAGAGTAATGCCGCAACGATCATCGGAGCGAGTAGCTGCAGAACTGTCCCGCCCGCAACCGTCCACACCTCGGGGAATGGCGCAAACACGATGTGACCGAGCTCGTGTGTGCCAAGGATTATTCCGGAAATGAGGCTCCACTTATCCGGATCGCGCAGATGTCCGAGAGCTGTTACGATGAAATACACAAGGACGAGCGCACGCCAGGCCGTCGCCGTGCGAGCAGAACCCGGTAAGACTGCCGCCGGTCTGTCAAAATCCGGCAGCGTCATGCGGCTAGCGGGCCGGCGCGCGCCTGGAGTAGATACCCGGCGCGGCGGGCGTGACGTTCCAGCGCATATACATCCAAACGGCACCGAAAAGCGCAAAACCAAGAGCGATCATTTGCGCAGACGTCAAACCTCCGATGAAAAATCGGTCGTCCTTGGCGCGAAAAAATTCGACTATGAACCGCTCGATACCCGCGAGCAGGCAATAGAAACCGAACAACCATCCAACGGCGTGCTTGTGAGCGCGGAAACGCCAGATAATCAGAAACATCACGAACCCCATCAGCACTTCATATATCTGCGTCGGATAAACGGAGACCACCTCTGACGGCGACAAACCTGGTGGAAACTGGACGCCAAACATCTTCGACATGTTGCCGACCGTCGACGGCGGTGCGCCCTCCGGGAAAAGCACAGACAATGGGCCGCTGAAGGGCCGGCCGTAATCGTCTCCAACCGCCCAGCAGCCTGTTCGTCCGATCGAATATGCGGCAGGCAACGCCACTGCCACCGCATCGCTCATGCGCGCCACGCCGAGTTTCTTCTTCAGCACGACGAGTATCACGGCGATGATGCCCCCCATGAGGCCGCCCCAGAAGACGAATCCAGCCCGGCTGAAGATGGCCGTCATGTCGTGCATCAGGACGGCGTAATACAACTTCGCGCCGAGTAATCCACCGACAACGGCGGCAAAGACGATGTCTCCAACAGGGGCAGTGCTCTCACCGCGCCGCTCGAGTTCTTTCGTCAGGATTATCTGACCGATCACGAACGCGAGCAGCATGGCCAGCCCGAACCCAGTCGCCTGAAACGGACCGATCTGATACGAAACGGGGTGATGGACGATCGAAGCGAAAATGCCAGGCATCAGGTGTGATTGAAAAGTCATGAAGCTGCCAGACCGGGAATCGGCAGGCTGGCGAACGCGTTGAGATTGAAGTCCGCACGCTCGCCGCGCTCGAACCGGAAGAGACCAGCGCGCGCAATCATTGCGGCGTTGTCTGTCGCCAGCCGCGGCGATGGAGCGAATACAGTAGCACCGATCTCCGCGGTTCGCTCGACGATCGCGGTCTTTAGCGCTGAGTTACACGCAACCCCGCCACCGAGAACGATACGGCTCCGGCCGAAGGCATTGGCCGCGCGAAATGTTTTCTCGGCCAGCGAGGCGATCAACGCGTCCTGAAAAGCGCGGGCAATGTCGGCTTTGTCACGCTCGATGTCCTCGCTGCCGCGAACCGCATTTAGAACCGCCGTCTTGAGCCCGCTGAACGAGAACGCATAATACTCGGCACTGTCTGGTGCGTCGTTGCGTCGAACCATCGGTGTCGTGAAGCGAAAGCGCGAGGGAGTTCCCCTCTTCGCGAGCTCCTCGATGGGACGGCCACCAGGATACGGCAACCCGAGCAGCTTGGCGACCTTATCGAACGCTTCGCCTGCGGCATCGTCTCGGGTGGCGCCAAGAAGCCTGTAACTCCCCCACGACTCGACGTCGAGTAAAAGAGTATGACCGCCTGACACAAGCAAGCCCGTAAAAGGTGGAACCGCTCCGGCGTTTTCAAGCGCTGTTGCGAAAAGATGACCTTCCATGTGATGAACTCCGACTACCGGCACATCGAGCGCAAATCCCAGCGCCTTTGCGTAACACACGCCAACCAGTAATGCCCCGATCAGACCGGGTGCGTGAGTTACCGCAATTGCATCGACCTCCGTTTCTGCCACACCTGCATCGGCGAGCGCACGCGACACGACTGGGACAATGCTGCTGAGGTGCGCTCTCGAGGCAATCTCGGGTACGACGCCGCCGAAGACTTTGTGGATGTCCTGCGACAGAATCACGAGAGAGCGAAGCATTACGTCGTCGCCCGAACCTTCGAGGACAGATGCCGATGTTTCATCGCATGACGTTTCGATTCCAAGAACTATCGGCACTCTATTCAGCCTTCTCGGCCAGCAGCCGGTCAATCAATGCGCGATTGGACGCAGAATTCCAGTCACTGGCGCCGAGGAATTTCCGACGGATCAGCCCGTCTTTTCCGATGATGACTGTTTCCGGATAGCCTGACGTTTGATAGTCGCGGCTGATTTTTCCTTCCTGGCCGCCGGGATCATGAAGTACGTCGAAATTCATCTTGTACCTTGCGACGAATTCGCGGATGAGCGCTTCGGACCCGGGATCGTCCACGCTGATTGCTACGACTTTCAGGCCCTTCGACGCGTACGACGCGTTGAGCTGCTCGATGCTGGGGATCTCCACGCGACAAGGTGCACACCACGTCGCCCAGATGTTGATGAGCACGACATTGCCTCGATAATCGGCCAGCGTCTTCTTAACCGGCGTTGAGTCGAGACTCATCGCTAGGAAATCAGGTGCCTCAACTCCGAGACCAACGGGGGACACCTCGTCCGCGAGAAAATATCTTCCGGCGAAAACAACAGCTGCTACCAGGGCTAATACTCCTGCAACTACGGCAAGCTGGCTTCTGCTCGTCACGCAGACACGAGGCAAAGCATGCGAAGAGCTGATATCTCAGACTTTGGATCGTCTGCAGTGAAGATTGCATTACCAGCGACGAACGTGTCCGCTCCGGCACGCCACACATCGTGAATGGTATGGCGGGAGATTCCACCGTCGACCTCGAGCTGCGCGTTGCTCTTGAACTCGTCCAGCATGCGACGGGCGCGGCCGACCTTGTCGAGCGAAGCGGGGATGAACGCCTGCCCGCCAAACCCCGGGTTCACGGTCATGACAAGAAGTAGATCCAGGTCCATCACTGCTTCCCGAACCGCAACGAGCGATGTTCCCGGATTGACGGCCGCTCCCGCTCTGCAACCCAACTCCCGGATTCGCGTGAGCTGTCGCTGTAGATGCGGCGCAACCTCGGCGTGAATCGTCATTCCGTTCGCGCCGGCTCCAGCGAAGCTCTCAAAATATTTCTCCGGCTCGCGCACCATCATGTGCACATCGAGGGGTAGCGAAGTCAGTTTCCGCACTGTGCCGATAACCTTTTCGCCAAACGTGATATTCGGCACGAACCGGCCATCCATCACGTCGAGATGAATCTGATCGGCTCCTCCCTCGATGCACATTGCTATGCCCTCGGCAAGATGCCCGAAATCGGCACTCAAAATCGAAGGAGCTATTCTCGCTTTCATTGCGCGTGACCAGGAAAATGCAGGGCGTTCTGGAGCGAATCGAGATGTGTAGTGTCGCTCGATGGTTGTCGCGGCGGAGGAGGGAACCTGCTGAGCCGAAGGGTTACGCTCGAGCCGGCTGATACCGTCGCACCGGCGGCCGGCGTCTGCCCCAGAATTGTATTCTCGGGCATGAACGATGTCGTATCGCGGGTCGTCCCGCCAAGATGAAGGCCAAGCTGCTCCAGTGCTGACCGCGCGTCGGCAAGCGTGCGCCCGGCAAAATCGGGAAGCTGAATCGTTGAAGGACCCTGACTGAGGGTGATACTTACGGTAGCTGGAAGATCGAGTGTCGTACCGGCGGGTGGCGAACTGCTGATTACCGCGCCGCGCGGAAGATTGCTCGTCTGCTCGGAGATTGTCCCGAATGTGAGCCCTGCGGTCTCGATCGCGATCTTAGCCTGCTGCTGGGATGACCCGGCTACTTCAGGAACCGTTGCGGTTGCCTGGCCGCCGCTCACCGCAAGCGTCACATCGGCACCGCGCTTCTGGAGGCTTCCCGCAGGCGGATCCTGCTCGAGCACTACATCGGCAGCGATAGTCTTGTGAAAACGTGTCTGTCCCTTGATCGCGTGAAATCCAACTTTTTCGAGCGCACTCGATGCTGCGTCATAGGTCATCCCGACCACTCTGGGTATATGACCATCATCCGGTAAAACCTGTGCGGGAAAAAAGAAGAAAAAAAGAACGACGTAGGCGATCAGGAATCCGCCGACTGCAACGATGAGATAGGGAAATGCGCGCCTCGCGATTGTGCGAGGGTTCACCTACTGGCTCCGGCGCAGTCGCGCGGCAAACGCTCCATCGCTTCCGTGAACCTGCGGAAGAACGCGAAGATATCCGCGGTCGATAGTCTCCGGCGGAACTGCGCCTGCCGGCGGCGGCTCCAGCTTCCACTCTGGATTCTTTGCCAGAAATGATTCGACCTGCAGATCATTTTCCTCTGGCTCGAGGGAGCATGTGCTGTAAATGAGGAGCCCGCCTGGCTTCACCACTTCAGCAGCCGCCTTGAGGATCGAGGCTTGGAGCCCAGCCATTACCGACAAGTCAGACACCTTGAGGCGCCAGCGGGCATCGGGATGACGCCTGAACGTTCCCGTTCCCGTGCACGGAACGTCGATGAGAACAGCGTCCGCCTCACGCACTATCGGCATTCGGGCATCGCCAGCCGCCACGAACAAGTTGTGGGCTTCGAGGCGAGCGCGGTTGTCGAGCAGGCGTCCCAGGCGCTGCGGAGACTTGTCAACCGCAAGAACTTTCCCCGCGAATCGAGTCAGTTCCAGCGCCTTTCCGCCAGGAGCAGCGCACAGATCGACGACGAACGAACCTTCGGCAATCGCTGCGTACATGGTCACGAGTGTCGAGCCTGGATCCTGCACGAAAAACAATCCCTGCCTGAACGCGCCGAGCTCCGTAAGCGACACGCCGCCGACAAACTGGATGCTGTCGCGCACGAGCGGCGCGTCTTCGACCTCGACTCCTGATGTCTCGAGCATCGCCTCGAGCTGCTCGCGAACTATTCCATAAGGCCGGATTACCACCGGCGCTTCGGCGTTGTTCTTCATCATCAGAACAGCAGTCGCTTCCTCGCCCCAGCGTGCAAGCCAGCGAGCGATCAGCCATCGCGGATGCGAGTATCGCGTCGCAAGATCCTCCAACCTGTCTGGCGAGCGCGGGGCGGCCAATTCACTGCGTTCTCTGTCAACTCTGCGAAGCACCGCATTCATGAGCTTGCTGGCTCCGATGCCATGACGAACCTTCGCCAGCTCAACGGTCTGGGCAATCGCCGCATATGCAGGTACGCTTCCCATGTGAAGAAGCTGGTAGACACCGAGCCGCATGAGATCGAGCAAGTCCGGATCGATGCGAGCGAGACCACCACGAACCCGGTCTGCCAGATGAGCATCGATTGTTCCGCGCTGCCGAAGCATTCCATACATGAGCTCGCGCAGCCAGCGCCGGTCACGCGCATCGAGCGCCGACGCTCGTTTCTCGAATGCGCTGTCGAGCATCTCGCCACCGCGAAGGTCGGCGCAGATTCCCGCTGCAGAGACGCGGGGCGCCGTCACTCCACCGACGACAACCTGAACCGTACTATCCTGGGACATCACTCGCCGATCATACCGGTGAGTGGCGAAGAAGGAACCGCGGTTTCGCGACGAGGCATGCGGCCGGCGAGATATGCGAGACGCCCCGCCTCGACAGCTTGACGCATAGCAGTCGCCATACGAACAGGATCAGATGCGGCCGCAATGCCGGTGTTCATGAGGATGCCGTCAACACCCTGTTCCATCACGATACAAGCATCAGACGCAGTACCGACTCCGGCATCGACGATCACCGGCACCCCAAGACGCGACTTGATTGTCCGAATCGCGTAAGGGTTCAGCATGCCGAGCCCCGATCCGATTGGAGACGCCAGAGGCATCACCGCCGCGGCGCCGGCATCTTCAAGTCGCAACGCAGTGATGAGGTCGTCATTTGTGTACGCGAGGACCTTGAATCCCTCGCTGGCAAGCACACGCGTTGCCTCGAGCAAGCCCGCAGTGTCCGGCAGCAGAGTTTCCGTGTCGCCGATAACCTCAAGTTTCACCCATTCATTGAAGCCGGCCGCGCGCCCGAGCCTGGCATAGCGGATGGCATCTTCCGCGTTGTAGCATCCAGCAGTGTTAGCGAGAAGAAAAAACTGCTCTGGATCGAGATGGTGCAAAATTCCTTCGTCGTTCGCGCGGCTCAGATCCACTCGACGTACCGCAACCGTGACGACTTCGGCCCCCGATGCTTCGATGGCCCGAATCATCTCGGAATTCGAAGCATACTTGCCGGTTCCAACCATCAGACGAGAACGAAACTCCCGGCCCCCGATTACGAGCGGGGAAATATCGAGCGAAGTGTCAATCGCGATTCCCATCAGCCGCCGCCTACGAAATGCACGATCTCGATCGAATCGCCGTCCCGAAGCGCGTGCATCGAATAAGTCTCGCGATCGCGGAGGATTGCCCTGTTGTGCTCGACTACTACAAGCCGGGGGTCGATTCCGAGCGATCGGAGAAGGCCCGCAACAGTGCTACGTGGTGCCAGCTCCCGGGGCGCCCCGTTCACCATCAAGGTGATCATTTCGCTCGATGCCGGACGCTGAATCATAGGCTGAAATATAGCGCGTGACGGGGTCAATAAATTGGCCCTCTGCACTCCATCCAACACCGCGAATTGCCGCGATTCCGTACGCGCCAGCCGCCAGGAGCGAAGCAACGTCGTCGGGTTCGATTCCGCCAATCGCGATGATCGGGATGCTTATTTCAGCAGCCAGCGACTTTACGAAATCAATTCGCGCCGGCGGCCGCCCCTCATGGCTCGGCGTCTCGAATATCGTGCCGGCAACGCACCACGTCGCGCCATTCGCTTCGGCGTCGATCGCTTCTTCGATGCTGTGCACGCTTGCGCCGAGTGGCATGTCGGGCGCGACAGCGGCAGCTTCCTCCACCTGCAACGAGTGCGATGCGAGCTGAGCTCCGCGAGCTCCGACAGCTCGCGCAATGTCCACGCGGTCGTTCACGATTAGCCAGCACCCAGTCGCAGCCTGAAAACCCGCCAGAAGTCTGGCGACTTCGTAAAACCGGCTACCACTTATTCTCGAGCAGCGAAGGTGAACTGCTCCCCGTGGCCCAAGGGCGATCATCACCCGCTCCGCACGCGCAACAAAACCTTCGCTCGATACCGACGCGCTGTCCGTGACAGCGTGAATTGCCGGGAACGAGATTGTCACAAGGGCAGCGATCCACATCTGTCGCCGATCGCGAAGCCGCGGCCG